>WQXW01000044.1 GCA_009781575.1 Solirubrobacterales bacterium | reverse complement strand
GATTCAAAAAGAGGATTCGTTCCGCGCGGAAGGAATCCGCAAAACAAAACACGCAACGGACGCTGCTCGACCGTCAGCACCGCTGGATCGGGCCCCCGCCCAGAGCTCCCCACGCACCCGCTCGGCGAGACGCGGGAGCTGGTCATGCGCTCTCACCCACGCCGAGCACCCAGCGGCGGACCCCCGAACGCCACCTCGTTGCCGTCGGGGTCGCGGTAGATCACCTTGCGCACGCCGTTGGAGTAGGTCTCGCGCTCGTCGGGCTCGAGCCCGCGGGCGGCGATCGCCGCCACCCGCGCGTCGAGATCGTCGACGAAGATCGTGACCACGGAGTCGCCGGCGCCATCCCCGTGCTCCACCACATAGAGCGAGCGGTCCTCCGCGAGCGTCCACACCGCCTCGCTCGCGTGGGGGAAGAATGACGGCTCGCCCAACAACCACTCATACCACGGTCGGGCCGCTCGGAAGTCCCGCACGCGCAGGCCGGCAAAGAGGTGCAGCGACATACCCGCGAGTCTAGATCGGCAATGCTGTGTCGGTGAGAGTGGCGCGGATCGCACGGGTCCTCGCACCGGCGGCCGCCCTGGTGCTCGTGGCGTCAGTGCTCGCGGGCACGAGGGCCGGCGCTCGGGGCAGGCCGTCGGCCGGTGCTCGGGGCAGGCCGGCGCTCGCCTCCGAGCGGGTCGGGCCGGGGACCGTGTTGATGCGCGTCCGCCAGGCCGGTCCGCGGGGGCCGCTCGAGGCGCTCGTGCTGCGGGTCGATCTGGCCAACCCGGGGGTGCGGCCGGGGCTGTTGTATGCCGGCAGGGTGGCCGGCGTGGCGACCGTCTCGGCGATGGCCCGGTCGGCCGGGGCGTTCGCGGCGGTCAACGGCGACTTCTTCAACATCGGCGCGACGGGCGCGCCGGTCGGTCCGATGGTCACCGGGGAGCAGCTGCTGAAGGCGCCCCAGCCGGGACGGGCGCTGGTGGCGGGCGTGGGCGAGGACGGTGTGGGGCGGATCTCGACCGTCGCGCTGAGCGGGTCGGTCGAGTTGCCCTCGGGGCGCGCGCCCTTGGCGGACCTCAACGACGCCAACCCGGGGTACGCGCCGATGCTGGCGCCACACGGGATCGGTCTCTTCACACCGGCATGGGGCACGTATACGCGCGCGGGGGCGGTGCGCGGCCTGCCGTCGGTTAGCGAGGTGCTCGTCCGCCACGGGCGGGTCGCGCGTGTGGGCAATCGGGCCGGCGCGGGGCCGATTCCCACGGGAGGGTTTGTGCTGCTGGGCGCCGGGGGCGGGGGCCGGAGGCTCGCTCACCTGCGCGTGGGTGACCCCGTGGCGGTGCGCTACGTCCAGCGCACACCCGCGCGGTCGCCGTTTCGCTTCGCGCTGGGCGGCAAGTACGTGCTGCTGCGCGCCGGCGCGGTGCCGGGCGGCCTGCCGGTGGCGCCGGGAGCGGAGCGCACCGCGGTTGGCTTCTCCAGCAACGGTCGGGAGATGTGGCTGGTGGTGACCGAGGGCCGGGAGGTGGGCGCCGCGGGCCTCGACCTGCCGCAACTGGCCGTGTTCATGCGGGGCCTGGGCGTGCGCGACGCGGTCGATCTCGACGACGGCGGCTCCACCACGATCGTCGCGCGGCTGCCGGGGCACGCCGACCTCACCCTGCTCAACCGCCCGTCCGACGGCAGCGAGCGGCGCGTGGCCAACGGGATCGGCCTGATGCGGTGATGAGCGTACTGTGAGGTGAACCGTGCGATTTGCGATCTCCATCCCCCAGTACGCGCGCGAGAGCCGCTTCGACGGCGACGCGTTGCGCGCGCACCTGCGCCGCGTCGAGGAGCTGGGGCTGTTCGAGAGCGTGTGGGCGCAGGAGCAGGTGATCGGCGCGGCCGGCCTGCTCGCGCCGCTGTCCACGCTGACCTACGCCGCGGCGTGCACCGAGCGGGTGCGCCTGGGTTGCGCGGTGTTCGTGCTCCCGCTCCACAACCCCCTGCACCTGGCCAAGGCGATCGGCTCGCTGGACTGCGTCAGCCACGGCCGGGTCGAGGTGGGTGTGGCCAGCGGCGGCCGGGGGCGCCCGTTTGCCGCCTTTGGGGTCGACCCGGAGCGCCCGGTGGCGCGCTTCAACGAGGCGCTGGCGCTGATGAAGGCGTGCTGGGCGGAGCGCGAGATCGATTTCGACGGGCGGCTGTGGAAGTTGCAGGGCGCCTCGATGGAGCCCAAGCCGGTGCAGAAGCCCCACCCGCCAATCTGGTTCGGCGGCAGCGCGCCGGCGGGGATGCGCCGCGCGGCGCGCCACGGCGACGGGTTCATGGGCGCCGGCTCGCAGACTGTCGCGCAGTTTGCCGGCCAGGTCGAGGTGGTGCGAGAGGAGCTGAGCGCCCACGGGCGTGCGCCCGACACCTTCCGCATCGGCAAGCGCGTGTACGTGCACGTGGACCACGACGCCGCACGCGCGCGCCGGCGACTCGAGGACGCGCTCGCGCGCCACTACGGCGGGGGCGAGTGGTCGGAGTACGTGCTGGCCGGCCCCGCCGACGCGTGCGCGGAGGGCATCCGCGCGGTGGCGGACGCGGGTGCGGAGCTGATTCTGCTCAACCCGCTCCTCGACGACGCGCAACAGCTCGAGCGGCTCGCCACCGAGGTGATCCCCCCGCTCGGCTGAACCGGGCGTGAGGATCGCCTACGGTTTGGGTCGGTGACCGACCCCTCCCGCCCCACGCTGCTGCTGAGCGTCGACTTCGAGGATTGGCATCAGCTGGTGCGCCGGCGCGTGGGCGCGGGCAACTGGCTCCAGGCCGGTCCCGCGCTCGAGCGACAGACCCACGCGCTGCTGGCGCTGTTCGACGAGCTGGGCGCGCGCGCCACCTTCTTCGTGCTCGGGATCACGGCGCGCGCGCATCCGCACCTGCTGGAGCCGATCGTGGCGCGGGGGCACGAGATCGGCTGCCACGGTGACGCGCACCTGCCGGTCCACGCGCAGACCCCCCAGGAGTTCGCCCACGATCTGCGCGCCGCGCGCGCCACGATCGAGGAGCTGGCCGGCCGGGCGCCGCTGGGTTACCGCGCGCCCGCCTTTTCGATCACCCGCGACTGCGTGTGGGCCTACCGCGTGCTGGCGCAGGAGGGCTTCGCCTACGACGCCTCCCAACACGACTCGCCGCGCATCCGCGGCCGGGTCGTCACGCCCGCGAGCGGCGCGCCACATCCACTCGAGCTCCCCGACGGAGGCACGCTGTGGGAGTTCCCGGTGGCAGTGTGGCACGTCGGCGGCGCGCGGCTGCCTGTGGGCGGCGCGCGGCTGCCTGTGGGCGGCGCGCGGCTGCCTGTGGGCGGCGCGTCGTACTGGCAGCTGCTCCCCACCCCGCTGCTGCTGCGCGGGCTGCGCGGGTCGGGCTCGCCCGCCGGTCTGTACCTGCACCCCAACGAGCTGGACCCCCAGCCGTTGCGCGCCGCTCTGCCCCCCGGCGCGCGCGTGGGCACGCGCGCGCACGCGCGGCTGCGCGAGGCGCAGCGCAACGGCGCCCGCCGGCGCGCGCCCTCCGTGCTGCGCGCGATCGCCCGCCACTTTGCGCTGATTCCGTATGGTGAGGCCCATGCGCGACTCGACGGCCGCGCCGCAGCGCGTTCGTGAACGCTTTCGCGACAAGGCCCAGGCATTCGACGACCTCTACGAGGACGAGCGCCCGCTGGTGCGGCTGCTGCGTCCCGGGCTGTTCCGACGCCGCCGCCTGGCGGTCGACACGGTGCGCGCCCACGGCGCGCCGAGCGTGCTGGACGTCGGCTGCGGCTCCGGGCGGATCGGCGAGTTCGTGCTCGACGCCGGGGCCGCGCGGTATGTGGGGATCGACTTCTCGCAACCCATGATCGAGCTGGCGCGGGCGCGGCTGGGGCGGTTCGCCGGCCGCGACACGACCCTGATGCTGGACGACTTCCTGACCGCCCCGATCGAAGGCTCCTTCGATGTGATCCTCGCGCTGGGGCTGTTCGACTACCTGCCCCAACCGGAGCGCTTCACCGGCAGGATGTTCGAGCTGTGCGCCCCCGGCGGCTGCATGGTCGCCTCATTCCCGCGCTGGTCGCTGCTCAAGGGCCCGATCCGCAAGCTCCGCTACGAATGGCTGGGCAACTGTCCGATCTTCAACTACGAGCGCCCCGAGCTCGAGCTGATGCTCCGCGCCAGCGGGTTTGAGCGGGCCACGATCGACAGCCCGGGCCACAGCGGATACCTCGTGCGCGCCCACCGCGAGTAGATCGCGAGAATCTGGCGGCGCGACCTCGAACACGCCTGTCGGAGGCGCCGTTTGGGGATTTAAAAAAAGGATTCGTTCCGCGCGGAACTAATCCTCAAAACAAAACACGCAACGGGCGGAGCGCGACCGTCACCGCCCGGGCGGGCGCCGGCGCCCTCGGCGCAATCCTGTCAGCTCCGCGTGCTCGGCTGGGAATGGAGCTCGCGCACTACGAGCCGAAGGCGCCGCGCCACCCCGGCGCGCAGCACGAGCACCTCGAGCTCCGCGCCGATCAGATCGGCGACCATCAGCCGCTGAAGGTCTTCCACGCTGCTCACCTGGGCCCCGGCGAGTTCCACGATCAGGTCCTCGGGGCGCAGGCCCGCGTGATCGGCGGGGCTGTCGGGCACGACCTCGATCACCTCGACGCCACGCTCCTGGCCGCGTTCGCGGCGCGCGCGCGCCGGCAGCGGCCGCGGGCCACCGGCCACGCCCAGATATGCGCGGCGCACCCTGCCGTGGCTCATCAGATCGCCGATCAGCTTGCGCGTGGCATCGTTGATGGGCACCGCCAACCCGAGCCCCACGCCCGCGACAGCCGTGTTGACACCGACCAGCCGGCCCGCCGAGTCGACCAGCGCGCCACCCGAGTTGCCCGGATTGAGCGCCGCGTCGGTCTGGATCACGTTGTCGATCATCCGCACCGTGCGGCCCGAGCGCGCCGGCAGCGAGCGGCCCAGCGCCGACACCACCCCCGCGGTGACCGAGCCCGCGAACCCGTGGGGGTTGCCGATCGCCACCACCAGCTGCCCCACCCGCAGGCGCGCCGCGTCGCCCAGGGTCACGGGGCTCAGATCGCCCGCTTCGGTACGCAACACCGCGAGGTCCGACAGCGGGTCCACCCCCAACACGCGATAGCCGATCTCCCGCCCGTCGATGAACGTCGCGCGGCCGAGCCCGTCGCGCGCCGCGACCACGTGCGCGGAGGTGAGGATGAAACCGTCCGCGGTCAGCACAACACCGCTGCCCGCGCCCGCCGGCACCCGCCCGTTGCGCGTCCTGCGCAGCACACGCAGACTCGCCACGCTGGGCGCCAGGCGCTCCACCACGCCTGTCACGGTGCGCGAATAGGCGTCCAGCGCCTCCGCGTCGCGCCCAGGCGTTGGAGGCCGCGCGTCCACAGGCCGCGTCCCGGGCTCCTCCGCCTGCCGGTCCGCGATCCGCGCGATCTCGGCCTGAGCGCTCATCGCCCCGCTCCCGCTCCGTGCCCGCCAAAACTCACCCCTCCCAGGATAGGAAGGCGCTCGACCGCGCCGCCACAGAGTGCGCGGCCGGGCGCGGCGTGCGCACAACCCCGTCGGGCCCCACCGGCGAGGCGCTGTAACGTGGTCACACACACCCTGGCCCCCCACCACACCGGACAGCGGACACCGGACACCGGACAGGAGACGACCCACGATGATGACGACCCGAGCCACGAAGATCCCCGGCCCGACCATCCGATCAAGATCGAGCCCAGCTCCGACCGCGTGACAGTGCGATCGAACGGCACGGTCCTCGCCGACAGCACGGCCACGCTCGTGCTGCAGGAGTCCAGCTACCCCGACCGCGTCGAGATCACCGTCGAGCCGGCCTGAGCGCCTGCGCCGCGCGGGCGTGCGAGGTTTCAGGCGTCGTCTGCGCAGCGAGCGTCGAGGGCTTCGATCTCGCTGCGCGCCTTCGCCGGCTTCAGCAGCAGGAGCACCCGCGATTCAACTTCGGCGAGCTCCCTGGCGAGCGCCATTCCGGCCTCGAATTCCTCGTCTTCGGTCCTGCGTGCCACGTGATCCTCGCTTCGCGTTGAGCACCGGAGCTAACGCTCGCCGGCGGTTGAAGTTGCGCCGCCGGCGCCTGCCGCCGTTTCGTCTTTTGTTTTTGGGATTGGTTCCGCGCGGAACGAATCCTCATTTTGAATCCCCCCACGCTGCCTCCGACAGGCGTGTTCGAGGCCGGGCCGGATTCGTTCACACGGATTCGGTCATTCGTTCACAGCGGCGGGGCGTGGGAAGCGCAGACTACGGTCCGCATTGCGGCACTTCACGGATACGGGGGGTGGGGTGGGCTGGTAATGAGTCCTCACACACGCGCCCCGTTCCGTGAGCCCCGCTGATCGAGGCGTCGACCACGACGCTCGCCGAGGAGGTTCAGCAGGATGCCAAGGTCATCATTGGACCCCGCCCGACCATCGCGGACCACGCGTGGGGCGCGGCTGCCGCGCCGCGCACGGCTGCCGCGCCGCGGCGGCGGGCCGGTCCCGACGCTCGCCACCAAGCTGCTGGTGCCGCCGCCGGCGCGCCACCTGGTGGAGCGGGCGCGGCTGTACGACGCCCTCGATGCGGGCATCCAGCACGGGCTCGTGCTGCTGTCGGCGGCGGCCGGCGCCGGCAAGACGGTGCTGCTGTCGGCGTGGATCGAGGCGCGCGAGCTGCCCGGCCCCCCCTGCTGGCTGTCGCTGGACGACGACGACAACGACCCCGCGCAGCTGCTGGACGACCTGCTGAGCGCGCTGCGCGGCACCGGCCAGCTCGAGCCCGACGACCCGCTCGAGCGGCTGGTGGCGCCGGAGGAGTCGGGTACGGAGCGGCTGTTGGCGCTGCTGGTCAACGCGCTCGCCGAGCGGCGCGCGCCGGTGGTGTTGGTGCTCGACGAGGTGCACCTGCTGTCGGCCCCGCGGGCGACCGCGGCGCTCGACTTCCTCGTGCGCCACGCGCCCAGGCAGTTGCGGATCGTGCTGGCCGGCCGTGCGGACCCGCCGTTGCACATCGAGCGCCTGCGCGCGAGTGGCACGCTCACCGAGCTGCGCATCGCCGACCTGGCGTTCAACCGCGAGGAGACCGCGGCGCTGTGCAAGCGGCTGGAGCTGGTGCTGTCGCGGGAGCAGCTGGAGTCGCTGTGGGTGCGCACCGAGGGCTGGCCGGCCGCGGTGAGGCTGGCGGCGCTCTCCCTGCGGGGGCACCCCGATCCGGCGCGCTTTCTGGCGGAGTTCGCCGGCACCGACCGGGCGGTGGCCGATTACCTGGTCTCGGAGGTGCTGGCCCGCCTGCCGGAGCGCAACCGCGAGTTCATGCTGCGCACCTGTCTGGTCGATGCGGTCAACCCCGAGCTGGCGGACACGCTCACGGGCCGCGACGGCGGCACGCTGCCGCTGGCCGAGCTCGAGCGCCTGGGCGCGCCGGTGCAGCCGCTGGCCGCCGACGACCACTGGTATCGCTACCACCCGCTGTTCCAGGAGCTGCTGCGCGCGCACCTGCGCCACGCGCTGCCGCGGGAGATTCCGGTCCTCCACCGGCGCGCCGCGCGCTGGTACGCGGGGCGGGGCGAGGCGATGCCTGCGATCCGCCACGCGCTGGCCGGCGAGGATTGGCAGCACGCGGGCGCGCTGATCGCGGAGCACTGGCTGGGGCTGTTCCTGCGCGGCCGCTCGGCGGGGATGCGCGGCTCGATCGCCGAGCTGCCCCTGGAGATCGCGGCCTCCGACGCGCGCCTGGCGGCCGCGATCGCGGGCAGCCGCCAGCAGGCGGGCGATCTCGAGGGCGCGGAGCGCCTGTTGGCGGTCGCGCGACGCGACCCGGGGGAGCCGCCGGAGGCGCTGCACGCCGCGGTCGAGCTGCGCCACGCGCGCCTGCGCGTGCAGCCCGCGGAGGCCCGGCGCCACGCGCGCACGTTGAGCCTCGCCGCCCACGGCAGCGTGCGCCAGCGCTGGGCGGCGCTGCGCAGCTTCGCGCTGTGCGAGCAGGGCGCCACGCTCCTTTGGAGCGGCGCCGAGCTGGACCCGGCGATGGCCGACCTCAACGAGGCGCTCGCGCTGGCCACCGAGCACGGGCACGAGCTGATCGCGCTCGACTGCATGGCGCAGCTCGCGGCGGCGCACGCGCAGCGCGGCGAGCTGACCCGCGCGGAGGAGCTGAGCGCGCGCGCGGTGGAGCTGGCCGAGCGGCGCGGTTGGTGCGAGGGGCCCGCGCCCGCCGCCGCGCAGCTCGCCGCCGGCACGTGCGCGTACCGGCGGGGCGAGTTCGAGCGCGCCGAGGGGCTGCTGGCGCGCGCGGCGGACGCCGCGCAGACAGCCGAGCCGCCGGTGCGGCTCGCGGTGGGCCTGCAACAGGCGCTCACACTGGCCGCCACCGGCGAGCGCTCGGCCACTCGCGGGGCGCTCAAGCTGAGCGCGATCCGCTCGGAGCTCGCCGACGGCGCGCCGGCGCCGGACTTTCTGGGGCGCGCGCTGGCGGCGGCCGAGCCACGCGTGCTGATGGCCGCGGGAGAGGTGCAGCAGGCGCGTGCCACCCTCGCGGCGGCGCTCGAGCGCGCACCCGACAGCGCCGAGCTGCTCGTGCGCCGGGCGGCCCTGGAGCTGCGCGACGGCGAGCACGCGCTGGCCCGCAAATCGCTGGCGCGCGCGCTGTCGGACGGACAGGCGCCGCCCCTCGCGGAGGCGACCCTGCTCGAGGGCTGGCTGCTGTGCGCACTCGCCGAGCGCGCCGGCGGCGATCTCGACGCCGCCTCCCAGGCGCTCGAGCGCGCGCTGGCACTGGCCGAACGCGAGCCACTGCGCGACGCGTTCCTGTTGAACGGCCGGGCCACACACGAGCTGCTGGAACGGCAGGCCCAAAACGGCACCGCCCACCCCGCGCTGCTGGAGGTGCTGCTGGACGCGGTCGACGAGGCCACCCCCACCGGCGCCACACTGGCCGAGCCGCTGACCGAGCGCGAGCAGCGCATCCTGCGCTACCTGCCCACGATGCTCACCAATGCCGAGATCGGCGCGGAGGTGTTCGTGTCGTTGAACACCGTCAAGACCCACCTGCGCAGCATCTACCGCAAGCTCGACGCCACCGGCCGCGCCGACGCGGTCGAGAAGGCCCGCCGCCTCGGCCTGCTGCCCGCGGGCATCAAGCGCCCGCGGGTCGTGCAGCGCGTGTGACGGGCGGATCTCGAGCGGTCCACCCCGCAGCAGGCAGGCGGGCGGCGGCCGTCTCCGCCCGGGCGCGGGCGGACGGACGCCCTCCGCGCTCACGCTTCGGGCAGCCGCCGGACCTCGACCAGCTCCAGGCCGAGCGCCTGGATGCGATCGAGCAGGCCGTGGAGCGCGGCCTGATCGATCACCGGGCCGCGCAGCACGGTCTCCACCGACTGGACGGTGGCGTCCATGCCTTCGAAGGAGTCGAGCAGCTCGCGGCTGACCCGTCCCTTGATG
>WQXW01000043.1 GCA_009781575.1 Solirubrobacterales bacterium | reverse complement strand
CAACGAGATCCTCCAGATGGCCCTGCTCGAGCCCGAGCTGGCCCTGCTCGACGAGACCGACTCGGGACTGGACATCGACGCGCTCCGCACGGTGGCGGAGGGCGTGGCGCGCCTCCACGACGAGCAGGGGCTGGGCGCGCTGATCATCACCCACTACCAGCGCATCCTCCACCACATAACGCCGCAGTTCGTGCACATCATGCTCGACGGGCGCATCGTGCTGGAGGGCGGCGTGGAGCTCGTCGAGCGGCTCGAGCGCGAGGGCTACGACGAGATCCGCCAGCGGTACGGCCAAGCCCCGGCGGTCGTCGGCGGTGGTGGCCCCGGTGGCAGCCTCGGCGAGGGCGGTGGCCTTGGTGGCGCCGGTGGCCTCGGTGGCACCGATGGCTGAGGCGGTGGCGGTCAAGGCGGGGCGCCACCGCGAGGCGACCCTCTACACGCCGCTGGCGGGCGCGGGCGCGGGCGACGGGCGCACTCTCGAGGAGTTGCGTGCGGCCGCGCGGGCCGTGTACGACACGGCGGAGCTGCCGGTGTGGCGGCGCTCGGGCTTCTGGACCACGAGCCTCGAGTCGCTGGACCTCGACGGGCTCTCGCGGGGGGCCTCGGGTGGCGAGGGCGCACCCAATGGCGCCGGCGCGGAGGTGCCGGCGGTGGTGGAGCGCACGCTGCCCCAGCGCGCGCGCGCGGGCAGGATCGTGCAGCGCGATGGGGCCGTGGTGCACGTCGAGCTGGACCCCGAGCTTCAGCGGCGGGGCGTGGTGCTGTGCTCGTTGGAGCGCGCGGCGGTCGAGCACCGCGAGCTCTTCGCGCGCTGGTACTCGCGGCGGCTGACGATCGATCGCAACAAGCTCGAGGCGGCCAACGCGGCGTTCTGGACGGGGGGCGCGTTCCTGCACGTCCCCGACGGGGTGGTGGTCGCGGATCCCTTCGAGATCGTGTACGCGATCTCCGAGCCCGGCGTGGCGCAGTACGGGCGCACGCTCGTGGTGGGCGAGCGTGGGAGCGCCTTCCGCGTGCACGAGTACGACCTCGGGGAGGACTTCGACGGCGTCGCGCTGCACGCGGGCGCGTTCGAGCTGTACCTGCAGGACGGCGCGCGCTGCCGGCTGGCGCAGGTACAGGACTGGGGCACGGGCAAGGTGCACGACGTGTCGACGCGCTTCGTGGGCGTGGGGCGCGACGCGCACTGTCACTGGCTTCCGACGCTGCTGGGCGGGCACCTCGTGCGCCAGCACCTCGAGCTGGCGGTCTCAGAGCCGGGCGGCGACATGGCGTTCCGGGGCATGTTCTTCGCCGAGCGCGACGAGCACCTCGACCTGTTCGCGGTGGATCTGCACGAGACCGGCCCCTCCGAGGGGGACGTGCACTGGCGCGGCGCCGCCGCGGGCTCCAGCCGCGCGAGCTTCGAGGGCCTGATCGAGATCGACCCGGGCGCGCAGCGGACGCACACCTACCTGCAGATCCACTCGATGATGCTCTCGCCCAAGGCGCGCATCGACGCGATCCCCTCGGTGCTGGTGTCGGCCGACGACGTGTCGGCCTCGCACGGCGGCACGGTGGGCGAGCTGGACGAGGAATCGATCTTCTACATGCAGAGCCGCGGGCTCGATCGCGCCTCGGCGGTGCGGGTGATCGTGGAGGGCTTCTTCGAGCCGCTGATCGGCGAGCTGCAGGACGAGCCGCTGGAAGAGCTGATCCGCGAGGCGCTCGCGCGCAAGCTGGCCGCCGCGCGGGAGGACATCGAGACCTATGCCACAAGCCGTTAGCGCAGCGCGCGCCGCAGGCGCGTTGGCGGTGCGCGACGATTTCCCGATCCTCTCGCGCCGCTTCGACGGGCGGGCGCTGATCTACCTCGACTCGGCGGCCACCTCCCAGAAGCCGGCGGTCGTGATCGAGGCGGTCGCGGAGCACCTGCGCTCGCACAACGCCAACGTGCACCGCGGCGTGTACGCGCTGGCGCAGGAGGCCGACGCGGCCTACGAGGGCGCGCGCGCCAAGATCGCGGCGTTCGCGGGCTGGGACGCGCAGGGCACGATCCTCACCAAGAACGTGACCGAGGCGATCAACCTGGTGGCCCACGCGTGGGGGCGCGCGCACCTGGGCGAGGGCGAGGCGGTGCTGATCACCGAGATGGAGCACCACGCCAACATCGTGCCGTGGCAGGTGCTGTGCCGCGAGCGCGGCGCGCGGCTGCGCTACCTGGCGATCGACGAGCGGGGCGAGCTGTCGCTCGGGCAGCTCGACTCCGAGTTGGCGCGCGGGGACGTGCGCATGGTGGCGGTGGCGCACGTGTCCAACGTGCTGGGCACGATCAACCCGGTGGCCGAGATCGTGGCGCGCGCGCGCGCGGCGGGCGCGGTCACGCTGGTGGACGGCGCGCAGGCAGTGCCGCACATGCCGGTGGACGCGCACGCGCTGGGCGCGGACTTCTACGCGTGGACCGGCCACAAGGCGCTCGGCCCCACCGGTGTGGGCGTGTTGCACGGCCGCCACGAGCTGCTGGAGCGAATGGAGCCGTTCCTCACCGGGGGCGACATGATCGCCTCGGTGGACTTCCAGCGCGCCACCTGGAACGAGCTGCCGTTCAAGTTCGAGGCCGGCACGCCGCCGGTGGCCGAGGCGGTGGGGCTGGGCGCAGCGGTCGACTACCTCGCCGCGCTGGGCATGGAGCGCGTGCGCGCGCACGAGCTCGAGCTGACCGGGTACATGCTGGAGCGCCTGCGCGAGGTGGAGGGCCTCTCGATCGTGGGCCCGCCGGAGGCGAGCGCGCGCGGCGGGCTGGCGTCGTTCTCGCTGGACGGCATCCACGCGCACGACGTGGCCGAGCTGGCCGACCGCGGGGGCGTGTGCATCCGCGCGGGCCACCACTGCGCCCAGCCGCTCATGCGCCGCCTCGGCGTGCCAGCCACCGCACGCGCGAGTGTGGGCGTGTACAACGAGCCCCACGAGATCGACGCGCTCGTCGAGGCGCTGCGCGCGGGACGCGAGCTGTTCGGGCTGTGAGCGCGGCGATCCGAGCGGCGATCCGCGAGGCAGTCTGCGTGGCGATCCGCGAGGCGATCCGCGACGCGACGGGCGAGCCGTGATGGACGACCTCTACCGCGACTACATCCTCGACCACTACAAGCGCCCGCGCAACTTCGGCGAGCTCGAGCCGCACGACCTGGAGGCGTACGAGCACAACCCCCTGTGCGGAGACGAGCTGGGCGTGCACATCCGCGTGCGCGACGGGCGCATCGCGGCGCTGCGCTTCCACGGGCAGGGCTGCGCGATCTCCCAGGCCGCCGCCTCGATCGCCTCGGAGGAGCTCGAGGGCATGTCGATCGAGGAGGCGGGCCAGCTGGGCGCCGACTGGATGCTCGAGCTGCTGGGCATCCCCATCTCGGCCACCCGGCGCAAGTGCGCGCTGCTGAGCCTGAAGGCGGTGCGCGGCGCGGTGACCGGCGATGCCAGCTGGCCCAACGGGTCCTCGTCGGGCTGATCGGTCGCGCGTGGGCGGGCCGGCTGCCGGGGCCCCTGTGCGGGCCGCGATACAATTCCTACCCGTGCGCACAGGATTTGGCACACCATTGAGGGCGAGCACCCGCTAGGAGAGATATGGCGACCGTCGAGAACCCAAGGATCACCAAGCAGAGCCCGATCGTGGAGGACGAGCAGGGCCAGCTGCGCGCGCGGCAGGGCATCTCCCGCGAGGTGGTGCGCGAGCTGTCGAAGGTGAAGGGCGAGCCCGACTGGATGGCGCAGAAGCGGTTGAAGGCGCTGGAGATCTTCGAGCGCAAGCCGCTGCCGCAGTGGGGCGTGGACCTGTCGGGCCTGGACCTCGACGACCTCGTGCTGTATTCGCCACCGACCGCGGGCCGGTACAACAGCTGGGACGAGGTGCCGGAGGAGATGAAGCGCACCTACGAGGAACTGGGCATCCCCCAGGCCGAGCGCGAGCACCTGGCGGGAGTGGTGGGGGTGTGGCGCCAGGAGCCGGTGTACGAGGGCCTCAAGGAGGAGTACCGCAAGCTGGGCATCCTGTTCTGCTCGATGGACACCGCGGTGCGCGACTACCCGGAGCTGGTGCAGAAGTACTTCATGAACAAGTGCGTGCCGCCGCAGGACAACAAGTTCTCGGCGCTGCACGGCGCGGTGTGGTCGGGCGGCTCGTTCGTGTACGTGCCCAAGGGCGTGAAGGTGGACCTGCCGCTGCAGGCCTACTTCCGCATGGAGGGCGCCGGCGAGGGCACCTTCGAGCACACGCTGATCGTCGCCGACGAGGGCTCGGATGTGAACTACATCGAGGGTTGCACCGCGCAGACCTACTCGGTGAATTCAATGCACTCGGCGGTGGTGGAGATCTTCGTGCACGACGGCGCCAAGGCGCGGTACACGACCGTGCAGAACTGGTCGAAGGACGTGTACAACCTCAACACCAAGCGTGCGGTCGTGGACGCCCACGGCACGGTCGAGTGGGTGGGCGGCTCGATGGGCGCCAAGTACGTGATGCTCTACCCCGGCTCCTTCCTCATGGGCGAGCACGCGCGCGCGGATCACCTCAACGTGGGCGTGGCGTCGGGCGAGGTGCACAAGGACACCGGCGCCAAGGTGGTGCACCTGGCGCCCAACACCACCTCCAACATCCTGGCCAAGTCGATCTCCAAGGACGGCGGCGTGATGGGCTATCGCGGCCTGGTGCGCATGGGCCCCCACTCGGCGGGCTCGAAGGCGCGGGTGCAGTGCGACGGGCTCATGATGGACGGGCGCTCGCGCTCGGACACCTGGCCGGACATCCAGATCCAGAACCCTCACGTGGCCGTGGCGCACGAGGCGACCGTGGGGAGGATCTCCGACGATCAGCTCTTCTACATGGGCTCGCGCGGCTTCACCGAGGACGAGGCGGCGGCGATGATCGTCAACGGCTTCATCGAGCCGGTCACCAAGGAGCTGCCGATGGAGTACGCGGTGGAGCTCAACCGGCTGATACAGCTGGAGATGATCGGCTCCATCGGCTGACCCTGAGCGTCGATGGACTGCGTCTGGCCGCGACGTGCGCGACTGGGTTCGGGGCGCGCTGAACGTGGCACCCATCGAGGCAATCGCGCCGGGGATCGATGTCGCGCTCGCGGCGGCGCCGCTCGACGAGCCGGCATTCCCGGGCGATCCGGCGGACCGCTTCATACTCGCCACCGCGCGCTCGCTGGATGCACCGCTCGTGACCAAGGACCGGCGCATGCGCTCCTTCGCGCCCACCGAGACAATCTGGTGACGCGCGCGCCGGTGGACACGATCGCGGCGCCGGAGTTCCCGCCGCACCTGCGCTGGCTCAACGTCAAGCGCCTGCGCATGGACCGGCTGCTCGGCCGGCCGGTGCTGATCGAGTTCTGGGACTTCTGCCGCCCCAACTCGATGCGCACGCTGCCCTACATGCGAGCCTGGCACGAGCGCTACGGCGATGCCGCCGGCGAGCCCGGCCGCGGTGGCGAGCCCGGCGACGCGGCGCGCGCGGCCCGCGCGGCCCGCGCGGCCGGCGCAACGGGGCTCGTGCTGATCGGCATCCACTCTCCCGGGTGGGAGGTCGGCCGCGATCGCGAGGCGGTGGGCGCGGCGGTGGAGCGCCTGGGCATCCGCCATCCGGTGGTGATCGACAGCGAGATGGAGATGTGGCGCGAGTACGAGAACGAGGGCTGGCCGGCCCGGTACCTCTTCAACCAGCGAGGCATGCTGGCCCACTACCACTACGGCGAGGGCGCCTACGAGGAGACAGAGCTCGCCATCCAGGAGCTGCTGGGTGTTGAGCGCGCGCCACTGGAGGCGGTGCGCCCGGAGGACGCGCCCGGAGCGAGGCTGGCGCCCCAGAGCGAGGACCGCGAGGGCGCCTACAGCGGCCCCTATGAGGCCGGGGGCGTGTGGGGCGTGTTCGAGGGCGCCGGGTGGGTGCAGGCGCGCGGCGGCGGCGGCCGCGGCGGCGAGTGGCGGCGGCTCGAGCTCACCGTGCCCGGCGCCCAGCCCCTGATCGAGCACGAGCGCCACACCGCCGCCACGATCGAGATGCGCGTCGGCGGCGGCCTGCACTGCCTCGCGACCTGCTTCACGCCGGGGCTGGAGTAGGAGGACTCCGCTCGCCCACCGCACCCGCTGCAGCGGTGCCCGTCGCGAGCAGCGGACGTTGCGTTTTTTGTTTTGAGGATCGGTTCCGCGCGGAACGAATCCTCTTTTTGAATCCCCCAACGGCGCCTCAGACAGACGTGTTCGAGGGGATCCGGCGGTGGTGGCCGTTGCGCGCGGCGTCCCCATCGAGGCGGTCCGACCGCGCGCTGTTCGCGCACGCCCAGCGAGATGCGCGCGCGATCGTGACGTACAACCGCGATGACTGCCTCGCATTCGCCAGCACCTACGCAAGCCGGCAACAGGAGCACCACGGCATCGTGATCTTGGGCCCCAAGCGCTTTCCCCGGGGCGAGGGCTCGACTGGCGCGTTGGTGCGATGCGCTGTTAAACCTGATCGAGACCGGGCCGCCCTACCGGAGCTTCATCCACTGGCTGCAGTAGCGCGCGCGGCGGGCGCCAGCTCCGTCCGGCCGAGGCCGCCCAGCAGCCGCACCAGCGTGGGCGCGCCGCGGTCCTCCACGATCACGCACCCGCCGGGCCAGTAGGGGTGATCGGGCGAGGCGCCGCGCAGGAAGTTGGCGCTGTAGGTCCACGACCCACAGTTGATCAGGCGCGCACCGCCGGCGGCGCGCCACTCCCGGGGGTCATCGCGCGCCAGCGGACCGGCGCGGTGGGTGTGGCCGAAGATCACATGCGCGTCGCCCAGTCCGAGGCGCGCGGCCACCTCGCCCATCGCGCGCAGGCCGGCGCGGCGCAGCTCCGCGCCGGAGATGTCCGCGCTCAGCGGGCCCAGGCCGGCGCGGTTGAGCGCGGCGACCGCCACCGGAAAGCCGCCGATCAACGCGCGGCGGCGCGCGCCGGCCGCGAGCGCGCGCGCATCCAGGCGGGCGCGCCTGCCGGGCGCCGGGGGTGAGCCGGGCGCGGGACGTGCGCCGGGCGCGGGGCGCCGGCCGTCGGCGCCGCCGAGCGCCTGCCACATGTTGACCGTGGCGGATCCGTTGAAGGCGGCGCCGGTGTGGCCGTGGCGGGCGATCGCGTCGATCCAGGCGAACACCGGCGCGGAGACCGACTCGTAGTCGGACACCGAGCGCAGCGCGTCGGCGGAGCGGTGGAGCATGCGCGCCATCACCGCCAGCGCCAGCCGCTCGATCGTGGGCACCGTGAGGTGGTTGTCGAGGTAGTGGCCGTGCGTGACGTAGATGTCGGACCGCAGCCACACGCCGGGATAGGCACAGCTGAGGCGCGCCGGCGCGGCCCACTCGGCGATCGTGCCCAGCAGCTGCGAGCCCTCCCAGGGCTCGAGCCGCTGTTCCAGCGCGAGCGGCGCGGTGTGGGACAGTTCGCTGCGCGCCGCCAGCCACTGCGCGAGCAGCGCGTGGTCGTGGTTGCCGGGGACCAGCACGATCTCCCCGCCCTCCATCGCGCGTCCGAGCTCCTCGAAGAACGGCCGCGCGGCGGCCATCGCGGTGTGGCGCGGCCCGTGGCGCAGCTCGAGCGCGTCGCCCAGCAGCACCAGGCGATCGGCCCCGGCGAGCGCCGCCAGCAGCGGCTCGCGGGGCAGCGGGTCGCGGAGCACGTCGGCGCGGCCCACGCTGCCCAGATGGAGGTCGGAGATGACAAGCGTGCGCATCGGGGCGTCGCCGGCTAGCTCCGCTGACCAGCTCGGGGGCTCCCCGAGTGAGCGTGCGGGGTTTCCGTTGAGCACACCTCTCTGATCAATGTGATCAAAGCCCCCATGCCCGCTTGGGCCCTCGCGGAAATCCGGCGCGTGGGTTCGAACACATCTGTCAGGGGCTCCGCTGGTGGATTTGTTTTGCGGATTCGTTCCGCGCGGAACCAATCCTCAAAACAAAAAACGAAACGGACGCTGCTCGACCGGCACCGGCACCGGCACCGGCACCGGCTCCGGCTCCGGCACCGGCTCCACTGGAGCGGGCGCCGGCCCATCCTGCGGGAATCTGGCTCTATTTTCCTGTCGGTGGCAAGCAAGCAAAGGTTCCCCGCGCCGCCCGCGGTCCGCGTGTCAGGGAGCGGCGACGGCCCGCGGCGCGCGGATCTCCTTGGGCAGCATGAAGCGCACATCCTCGCTGCGCACGTGCACCTCGCGCACGTCGCGCACGCCGCGCGCGCGGAAGGTGTCGACGAGCTCCTGCACGAGGTTCTCGGGGGCGCTGGCACCGGATGAGATCCCCACCACGCGCGCCCCGCGCAGCCACTCCTCGTTCAGCTGGCTGGCGTTGTCGATCAGGTAGGAGTGGGTGCCGCAGGCGCGCGCCACCTCCACCAGGCGCGCGGAGTTGGAGGAGTTGCGCGAGCCGATCACCAACAGCAGGTCGCATTCGGGTGCCAGCTGCTTGACCGCGGCCTGGCGGTTGGTGGTGGCGTAGCAGATGTCGTCGGTGCGGGGACCCACGATCTGGGGGAACCGCTCGTGCAGGCGCGCCACGATCGAGGAGGTTTCGTCGATCGACAGCGTGGTCTGTGTGATGTAGGCGATCCGCTCCACGTGGTCGAGCTCGAGCTCATCGACGTCGCGCTCGTCCTGGACCAGCACGATCGAGTCGGGCGCCTCGCCCATCGTGCCTTCGACCTCCTCGTGGCCGTAGTGCCCGACGAGCACGATCGTGTAGCCGGCGTCGGCGAACCGGCGCGCCTCGACGTGGACCTTGGTGACCAGCGGACAGGTGGCGTCGATCGTCTGGAGCGCGCGCGCCTGCGCGTTGGCGCGCACGCTGGGCGCGATGCCGTGGGCGGAGAACACGGTCACCGAGCCCTCGGGGATTTCGTGCTCCTCTTCCACGAAGATCGCGCCGCGGCGGCGCAGATCCTCGACCACGTGCTTGTTGTGCACGATCTCCTTGCGCACGTACACCGGCGCGCCGTGCACCTCCAGCGCGCGTTCGACCGCCTGCACCGCGCGATCGACGCCGGCGCAGTAGCCGCGCGGCGAGGCCAGCAGCAGGCGCTCCACGGTGTTGGATTCCGGACGGTCCTGAGCCATGGGGATCAATTGTAAGAGGCGCCACCGACCGGCGGGGTGGCGCGGTATACGCTTGAGCCATGTCGCAGCGCCACCTGGACCGGCTGACGGCGGTCGACGCGTCGTTCCTGCACCAGGAGGGCCCCAGCGCGCACATGCACGTGGGCGGCCTGGTGATCATCGAGGGGCCGCCGCCGGGGGTGGGTGAGCTGCAGGAACAGATCCGCAGGCGCCTGCACCTGGTGCCGCGGTACCGCCAGAAGCTGGCGCACACCTCGCTGGACAGCGGCAGGCCGGTGTGGGTGGACGACCCGAGCTTCAACCTGTGCTACCACGTGCGGCACACCGCGCTGCCGTCGCCGGGGAGCTGGGAGGAGTTGCGCGCGCTGACCGCGCGGATCTTCTCGCAGGCGCTGGACCGCTCCAAGCCGCTGTGGGAGAT
>WQXW01000042.1 GCA_009781575.1 Solirubrobacterales bacterium | reverse complement strand
TGTGGTGGGTGGCGGCGGGCGTGCTGGCCGCGATCGCGCTGGCGGCGGGTGCGGTGGCGCTGCTGACGCCGGCCACGAGCGTGCGCGTGCCGGAAGTGCGCAACCGCACCGAGGCGCAGGCGCTCGAGATCATCCACAGGCGGGGGTTGCAGGCAACTGTGGCGAGCGCGCCGAGCAACTGGTTCGCGCCGGGGATCGTGATCACCCAGGAACCGCTGCCGGGCGACTTCCTGGCGGGTGGCGCGCGCGTGCGGATCGTGGTCTCCAGGGGCCCGGGCAGCGTGCTGGTGCCGGCGGTGGGCGGCTACACCGAAACGCGCGCCCGCGCGACGCTGCGCGCGGCCGGGCTGACGGTGGGGGTGCGCACGGGGGCGAGCAACGTGGAGGGGCGGGGCCTGGTGATCTCGACCTCCCCGAGCCCCAACGCGCGCGTGGCGCACGGCTCGCGCGTGACCGTGCTGGTGTCGACGGGGCCGGAAGCGGTGCTGGCGCCGACGCTGGTGGGCAAGTCGCTGGCCGAAGCGGAAGGCGCGCTCGAACAGGCGGGGCTGAAGGTGGGCGCGGTCAGGCACCAGCGCTCCTCGCAGGCGGAAGCGGGCACCGTGCTGTCACAGTCGCCGGGCGCGGGCGCCAGCGTGCATGTGGGCGCGGTGGTGGACCTCGTGGTGGCGCAGGCCCCGAGCCGCCCGCCGAGCCACGCGTCGTCGGCGGTGCCGAGCGTGGTGGGCCAACCGGCGGGGCAGGCCAGGGCGGCGCTGCGCGAAGCGGGCTTCTCGGTGCGTCGCGCGACCCGGCGGGTGTCAAACCCGGCGCTGGTGGGGCTGGTGGTGCAGCAGAGCCCGCCGGCGGGCGAACCGGCGCAGAGTCACTCCACGGTGACGATCACGGTGGGCGTGGCCGGGCACACCCCCGGCACCACCACCACCACGACGACAACCCCGTCGCCCACGACCACGCCGACCACCACGACCACCACGAGCACCACCACGAGCGCGGTGCCGCCGGCGGCCGCGGCGCCGGGCGGTTGACCTGGAGGAGGTGGGCTGGAGGTGGGGGCGGCTCGCCGGGCCGGCGCCCGCTCCAGCGGTGCCGGTCGAGCAGCGTCCGTTGTGTGTTTTGTTTTGCGGATTCCTTCCGCGCGGAACGAATCCTCTTTTTGAATCCCCCAACGGTGCCTCGGACAGGTATGTTCGAGGCCGTGTCAGATTCATGCAAAATGCGCGTTTTCGCCCACGCCGCCGGGTCGCCAACCCCTCGGCCGCGGTAAACCACCCGCGCTGGGGTTACCGCGGTTGCGCGCCGCCCCACAAGGTGGCCAGCGGCCACGCCTCCAGGCGCTCGCCGAACGAAACGCGCTCGCCACCGGCATAGAGCACCACGCCGCGCACGAAGCGCTCGCCGATCCTGTCGCGCACGCCGGCCAGATGCTTGAAGTCGTCGCCGCGCACGGTCGAGGACGCCTTGACCTCGACGCCCGCCAGGCGTCTGTCGGCTCCTTCCAGGAGGAAGTCGATCTCGGCGCCCGTGGCTGTGCGCATGTGGTACAGCGCAGCGCGGGGCGCTGCCACCGCGGACAGCTGCTTGGCGAGCTCCATGCCGACGAAGCACTCGAGGAGCACTCCGAGCAGCGGTGCGTCTTCGCGGAGACGGCCGCGATCGGCGCGCAGCAGATGCGCGACCAGCGCGGAGTCACAGATGAGCAGCTTCGGCGCCTTGCTGATCTGCTTGATGAGGTTGGTGTGCCAGGCCGGCAGGCGGCAGAGCAGGAAAACGTGTTCGAGCAGCGTGATGTATCGGTGCAGTGAGGTGCGGGGAATCGCCACCGAGCTGGCGACCTCCGTCAGGTTCAACGGCGCGCGCGCACGTGCGGCGAGCGAGGTGAGCACGGCGGGGACCTCCGCGAGGCGCTCGATGTTGGCGAGATCCCGCAGATCCCGCTGTACGATCGTGGTGAGGTAGGCGGACAGCCATTGCTGGCGGCGATCGTCGTCACGGGCGATGGCCTGCGGAAAGCCGCCGCGCACGATGCGCTCGATCAGCTCTCCCCGGCTGCTGGCCGTGGCAGGAGGGGGCTCTGAGGCAGGCGCGAGCAGCAGCTCGACGGTTCGCGGGGCGGCGCCCTCGATCTCGGCCTGCGAGAACGGCCAGAGGGTGTGAACCTCGACCCGTCCGGCGAGCGACTCGGAGACCGACGGAAGCAGCATCACCTGTGCGGAGCCGGTGAGCATGAAGCGCCCGGGGCGGCGATCGCGGTCGATGGCGGCCTTGATGGGCAGCAGCAGCTCGGGGGCGCGCTGGATCTCGTCGATGATGAGCGGCCGGTCGGCGCTCTCGATCAGCCCGACCGGGTCGCGGCGGGCGCCTTCGAGGATGCGCAGATCGTCGAGCGTGAGGTAGCGGGCCGGATGCGGGCCGCTGGCGAGCGCTTGCACCAACGTGCTCTTGCCGGCCTGTCGGGGACCCACGAGCATCACCGCGGGGGTGTCGCTCAGGGCAGCGAGCAGGCGAGGGGTGATGGCCCGCTCGATCCCATCCATTGTCCGCACTGCGGTCATTATACGACCACACAGTGGTCGATATATGCCCGCCTGATGGACGAGCTACCCCGGAATCGCGCGGTTGGCTTCCCCAGCCCGCACGCTCGGGCGCCACCAACAATGCGCATTTTGCGGAAATCTGGCGCGCTCGCGAACACACATATCCGAGGCGCCGTTGAGGGATTTGTTTTGCGGATTCCTTCCGCGCGGAACCAATCCAAAAAACAAAACACGCAACGGACGCTGCTCGACCGGCGCCGAGGGAGCGGGCGCCGGCGGCCTACCCCTGCTTGAACAGGGTGAGCTCGGCGATCGTGGCGGCCTCTTGGCCAGGCGGCAGCGTGGTGATCCACACCAGGTAGTAGCGGTGGGGCGCGTCGGCGGAGAGCGCGATGTGCTGGCCGTCGTGCACGTAGCGCGCGCTGCCGATCGGTCCCAGCCACCCCCGCGCGGTCAGGGGGGCGGGGTCGCCGTAGGAGAAGGCCAGGTCGATGTGGTCGGCCGCGTAGATCCTCACCCCGAAGCCGGGGGTGGTGGTCTGGATCTCGATCGCCCGGGCCTGCACGCCGGGGTTGGCGTCGAGGTAGATGCCGGCGCCGGTGCCGCCGGCCTTCTGGAGCGTGCCGCTGTAGTACTGCTCGGTGCTCCAGGTGGTGGTGGGGTCGCCGTCGACCGTGTTGGCGACCTGGCGCGCGTCTTCGGGGCCGGTGCCGAACGGGTTGTAGCTCTGCGCGGCTTCCTGGGCGAGCGGCACCGGCTCGAGGCCCGGCCGCGATGAGACACCGACGGCGACGCCGGTGCCGCGGTGGGTGGCGTGGAGCGCGAGCGCCAGCACCAGCGCGATGAGCGCCGCGGCAACCGCGAAGGACGCGGCCCAGCGGGCGGGGTGGCGCACGCGGAACGGCAGCCGCCGGCGCGCGGGCGCGGGCAGCGTGCGCAGCACGGTGGTGACCTCGCCGCCGGCCTCCCCGGTGCGGGCGGTCTCGATCGCGAGCGCGTCCTCGAGGTCGGCGACCAGCGCGGGGATGTCGCGGTAGCGCAGGCGCAGGTCCTTGGCGGTGGCGCGGTCGACCACGGCGGCGGTGAGCGCGGAGACCTCGGGGCGGTGCAGTTGCACGTCGGGCACCTCCTCGCGCACGTGGCGCATGGCCACGGCGACGGGCGCCTCGTCGCGGAAGGGCACCTCGCCGGTGAGCAGCTCGTACAGCACGACGCCGAGCGAGTAGATGTCGGATTGAGGGGTGACCGGCTCCCCCAGGGCCTGCTCGGGCGAGACGTAGTCGGTCGTGCCCAGCACGCGCCCGTCGAGCGTGAGGCCCTGCTCGGTCAGCGAGCGTGCGATCCCGAAATCGGTGATCTTGGCGGAGCCTTCCTCGCCGATCAGCACGTTCTGGGGCTTGACGTCGCGGTGGACGATCATGTGCTCGTGCGCGGTGCCGAGCGCGCGCGCGATCTCGATCGTGTAGGCCAGCGCGCGGGGGATGTCCATCGGGCCGGTGCGGCGCACCACCTCCTTGAGGGTCCTGCCGTCGACGAACTCGAGCACGATGTAGGGCAGCGCGTCGTGGCTGTCGTCGCGCGGCCCCGAGCCGTCGACCTCGCCGGCGTCGATCACGGTCACGATGTGGGGGTGGCTGAGCTGCGCGACCGCGCGCGCCTCGCGGCGGAAGCGCTCGAGCTGCTCGGAGTGGAGGCGACCTCGCGGTGCAACAGCTTGATGGCCACCGGCCGTTCGAGCACGGTGTCGAATGCGCGGTAGACGGTGGAGGAGCCTCCACGCGCGATGACCGCGTCGAGGCGGTAGCGCCCGCCGAGCGCGGTCCCGATCAGGGAGTCGCCAACTGCGTTCACGGAGCGATCGCCATTGGGAGCTTAGGACCTATCGCGGCGCAGGCGCGCGAGCACGAGCGAGGCGAGCGCGACGCGGTAGAGCGCGTAGGGCGCGAGCGGTCCCGGCACGCGCTCCGGCGCCCGCGCACCCCGGCACGCCAGGCGCGCGAGGGGCGCGGTGGAGAGCAGCGAGGCGAGCGCGCCGGCGGCCATCGCGGCGGGCGCGTGGGGTGGCAGCGGCCGCGCGGCCAGGCGCGCGCCCTTCAGTGCGGAGGCGGCGGCGATCACCGGCAGCGCCACGGCCCAGGAGAGCGCGTTGGCGTCGCGGCGGCCGAAGCCGCGCGCGCGCGCGGCGGCGAGCGTGGCGCCGCGGCGTGAGACGCCGGGCGCCAGCGCGAGCGCCTGCGCGACGCCCAGCGCGAGGCCGTCGGCGGGGCGGGCCTGCTCGAGCGTGCGCCCCTCGACGGGGCGGCGATCGGCGAGGGCCATCGCCAGCGCGCCACCCACCAGGCCGGCGGCGATCGGCGCGGGCTGGTCGAAGTGCTGCTCGATCGGGCGCTCGAACGCGCGGCCGGCGAGCGCGGGCGGCAGCGTGGCGAGGCACACGAGCGCCGGCGCGCGCGGGCCGAGGCGCTCGAACGCGCGCGTCAGGTCGCGGCGCAGTGCGATCGCGAGCGCGGCGGCGGTGCCGATGTGCAGCGCGACCTGCAGGCTCTTGTCGAGCTCGGCGTCGCGCCCGGCACCGGGCTTCTCCCCCGTGCAGCCGGTCAACCAGGGCAGGAGCGTGATGTGGGCGGAGGACGACACCGGCGCCAGCTCGAGGGGGCCCTGGATCAGGCCCAGCGCCAGCGCGCGCGCGAGCGGCGGCATCGTGGCGGGGATCCTCAGGCCAGGATGTCGGGACTCGGGGGCGGCGCGGCCTCCGGGTGCGCGGCGGCGGCGCGGGGGGCGCGCCGCCGCCGCACCACGAGCCAGGCGACGGCGGCGACGATGGCGGCGAGCACCGCGTACTCGACGTACTCGAAGACGGTGCGCACCTGGGTCCAGTCGGCGCCGAGCGCGTGGCCGGCGAGCGCGAGCGCCACCACGAACGGGATCGCGCCGATCGTGGAGTAGATCGTGAAGCGCGCGAGCGGCATGCGCGCGACGCCGGCGGGGAGCGAGATGAAGGCGCGGATCAACGGGATCATCCGCCCGAAGAGCACCATCAGCTCGCCGTGGCGCTGGAAGTAGCGATCGGCGCGCTGGATCTGGGCAGGCCCCATGTGGAGCTTGGCGCCGTGGCGTTCGAGCAGCTCGAGCCGCCCGGCGCGGCCCACGGCGTAGGCGACCCACGACCCCACGATCGTGCCGAGCACCCCGGCGAGCACGATTCCGACCATGGTCATGTGATGGCTGGAGTGGGCCTGCGCGGGGTCGGCGACGGCGAAGCCGGCGAACAGCATCACCACCTCGGAGGGGATCGGGATGCAGGCGCTGGAGATGGCCATCAGCGCGAAGATCCCCGGATACCCGGCTTCGCCGACGAATTCGGAGGTGGCGTTGACCAGGGACCCGGAGATCGAGGCCAGCAGGGGGAGCACGCGCGCAACGATACCGCCCCGGCGAGCGGTGGCCTCCACTGCCGGGCGGGTACCGTGCGCGGCGTGCGCGTGTGGATCGACCTCACCAACAGCCCCCACGTGCTGGTCATGCGCCCGGTGATCGAGGCGCTGCGCGAGGAGGGGCACGAGGTGGAGGTGACGGCACGGGACTTCGCCCAGACGCTGGGGCTGTTGGAGCGCTTCCGGATCGGCCACACCGCGATCGGGCGCCACCGGGGCGAGCGGCTGGGCGCCAAGGCGGTGGGCCTGGCGAGCCGCTCGGGTGCGCTGGTGCGGTGGGCGCGTGCGCGGGGGCGGGCGGGGGCGGGCGCTCGGGGGCGCTTCGACGTGGCGCTGGGCCACGGCTCCAACGACGTGGGGGTGGCGGCGGCGGCGCTGAGGATCCCGAGCGCGACGATGTTCGACTACGAGTGGGCGAGCGCGCAGCACCACCTCAACTGCCGCTTGGCGCGCGCGGTGGTGGTGCCGGAGGCGATCCCGGTGGAGCGGCTGCGTGGCTACGGGGCGGAGGGCAAGTTGCAGCGCTACGAGGGCCTGAAGGAGGAGTATTACCTGGCGGACTTCGAGCCGAGCGAGGCGGTGCTGGGGGAGCTGGGACTCGACCGGGGGCGGGCGATCGTGACGGTGAGGACGCCGCCGGAGGTGTCGCTGTACCACCGCTTCGAGAACGACCTCTTCGCGCGGGTGCTGGAGCGGCTGCGCGAGGCGGGGGCGCGGGAGGGCGCGCAAACGGTGGTGCTGGCGCGCACCGAGGCGCAGCGGCGCGAGCTGGGGGCGGGCTCGGGGGCGGGCGCGTTGATCGTGCCGGACCGCGCGATCGACGCGCAGTCGCTGATCGCGCACTCGGATCTGGTGATCTCGGCGGGGGGCACGATGAACCGCGAGGCGGTGGCGCTGGGCACGCCGGTGTGCACGATCTTCGAGGGGCGGCTGGGAGCGGTGGACGAGCGGCTGATCGGCGAAGGGCGGCTGCGGCGGCTGCGCGGAGTGGACGACCTGGGAGCGATCGACGCGCTCGGAGTGGCCCGCGCGTGCGCGCGCGAGCGCCCACCGCGCGTGCGGCGGGACCCGCGGGTGCTCGCGCAACTGCTGATGCGCGCGGCGCCGCATCTGTAATGGGCCGTACAATCGCGGGATGCGCCGACGGATCCGCTCGGCGGCCATACCACTCCATCGCCACTCCCTGGCACAGCTGGCGGTGGACGGAGCGCTGGTCGCGGCCGCGTACTACCTGGCCTTCCAGCTGAGGTTCGACGGGGGTCCGACGGGCAAGTACGAGCTGCTGCTGGAGCGCACGATCTGGTGGGTGGCGGCGGGGAGCCTCCTCGTGCTGGTGGCGTGCAGGGTGTACCAGCGGCGCTGGCGGTACTTCGGCCAGCGCGACTACCTGGCGGTGGCGTGGGGCGTGGCGGCGAGCACGATGCTGACGGTGGTGGTGGTGGCGGTGGTGCGCCCGGTGCAGCCGGCGTTCCACCACCGCACGGAGGTGGTGGGGCTGCCGAACGGCGTGATCGCGACCTTCTTTCTGCTGTGCCTGGTGGCGCTGATGGGCGCGCGGCTGGTGGCGCGCACACTGCACGAGCGCCGCCCGCTGGAGATGTTTCGCGGCGTGGGCGGAGCGCGGCGGAGCGTGATGATCGTGGGCGCGGGCGACGGCGGGCGGTTGGTGTTGCGCGAGATCATGCGCAAACGAGAGCTGGGCCTGCGCCCGGTGGGGTTCATCGACGACGACCCGCGCAAGCTGGGCCTGCGGATCGAGGGCGTGAGGGTGAGGGGCGACACGGCGGGCGAGTTGGGGCGCATCCTGGACGAGGCGGAGCCGGACGAAGTGATCATCGCGATCCCGTCGGCGCCGGGCTCGACACGCGCGCGCGTGGTGAGGGAGTGCCGCGCGCGGGGCATCCCGGTGCGCACGCTGCCGACGGTGTTCGAGCTGTTGCAGGACCAGAGCCCGGGCACGATCGCGAAGCAGGTGAGGGACGTGCGCGTGGAGGATGTGCTGGGGCGCGAACCGGTGCGCATGGAGTTGCGCAGCGTGGGCGCGTACCTGGCGGGTGAGGTGGTGATGGTGACCGGCGCGGGCGGGTCGATCGGCTCGGAGCTGTGCCGCCAGATCGCGCGGGTGGGGGCGCGGCGGCTGGTGCTGCTGGACCACGCGGAGGACAACCTCTTCAGGATCCAGCGCGAGCTGCAGGACGAGCGCCACGTGCCGCCGGCGGTGGTGGCGACGGTGCTGGCGGACTGCAGGGAGGAGGAGCGCATGCGCGAGGTGTTCGGGGAGTGGCGCCCGGGGATCGTGTTCCACGCGGCGGCCTATAAGCACGTGGGCATGATGGAGGCGAACCCGGTGGAGGCGGTGCGCAACAACGCGATCGCCACTCGCCTGGTGGCGCGCGTGGCGGGCGAGGTGGGCGTGGAGCGGTTCGTGCTGGTGTCGACCGACAAGGCGGTGGCGCCGGTGTCGGTGATGGGCGCGTCGAAGGCGCTGGCGGAGTTCGCGTTGGACGCGGAGGCGGGGCGCTTCCCCGGCACGCGCTACGCGGGGGTGCGGTTCGGCAACGTGCTGGGCTCCTCGGGCAGCGTGGTGCCGATCTTCCGTCGCCAGATCGAGCGGGGCGGCCCGGTGACGGTCACCGACGAGCGCATGACGCGCTACTTCATGACGATCCCGGAGGCGGTGCAGCTGATCATCCACTCGGGCTCGCTGGCGTCGGCGCACGGCGGCGGCGCGGAGCTGTTCGTGCTGGACATGGCCGAGCCGGTGCGGATCGTGGAGCTGGCGCGCGCGATGATCGAGCTGTCGGGGCTCGAGCCGGGCAGGGAGATCGAGATCGAGATCGTGGGCGCGCGTCCGGGCGAGAAGCTCGAGGAGGACCTGACCAACGGGCACGAGCGCCTGAGGCCGACGGCGGCGGAGAAGATCATGCGAGTGCAGCGGCGGCCGCTGGCGGCCGAGTCGGTCGAGTCGATGTTCAATCAGATCGGCCTGCTGGTGCTCGAGGGAGACGCGGCGGGCCTGGCGGCCAAGGTGGCGGAGCTCATGGGCGTGCACACCGCGGTGGTGGACGAGACGACCGAGACCCGCGCTGAGCGGCCTGCTCCGCTCGTACACTCCCCTGACTCGTGATCTTCACCTGCCGGTTACCCACGCCCACATGATCAGCCCGCCGCCAGCGTTCTCGCTCACCAGCTCGTTCACCGAGATCGGTGCGCTGGTGGGCATCGCGGCGTTCGTGGGAGTGGCGTTTCTGGCGCTGATCTTCTTCTCGCAGTCGCGCGAGCTGGAACGGTTGCGCGAGTGGGCGGGCCGCGCGCCGGAGCGCGCGGCGGAGGCGCATCAGCGCGCCACCGCCCAGGCTGCGCAGCGTGCCGCGGTGGCGACCCCCCAGCCCGGCGCGGTGCGCACGCAGCAGGGCGCCAGCGCGGGCGCGGTGCAGTCGCGGGCGCCGGCGGCGCCGGCGGCGCCGGGCGCAAAGCCGGCCACTCCCGCCGCGGCGCCGGTCGTCGCGCCGGGTACCGCCCCCGCGATCGCGGCCAAAACACCGATGACCCCGGCGGCGACCCCGGCCGCGACCCCGGCCGCGGCGA
>WQXW01000041.1 GCA_009781575.1 Solirubrobacterales bacterium | reverse complement strand
GCGGGTCACGTGCTCCAGCACGCCGCCCGCCTTGACCCCGGCGGCCTCCTCGGCGCCCACGAGCTCGAGCGTCACCGTGGCGTGGATCGGCCGATCGAGGCGCACGCGCAACAGGTCGACGTGCACGGTTTCGCCACGCACGGGGTGGCGCTGGGCTTCCTTGAGCACCACAGGGGTGGGCTGCCCGCTGTCGACGCTCACATCGAGCAGCGCGCTCGAATGGGCCAGCGCCATGCGAAGCTCGCGCGCGTCCACCTCGAAGCACACCGGCTCGCCGTCGCCGCCGTACAGCACGCCCGGCACGCGACCGGCGCGCCGCAGCCGCCGCGCCGCGCGCGACCCGCCCGCCTCGCGGCTCTGTACCGCGAGCTTGGGTGTCGATTCCTCCGCCGCCATGCGACGGACGACTGTAGCAGCGCCAACACGGCCCTCGCGCGCCGCGCACAGCCACGCGCGCAGCCACGCGCGCGTCCGCGGGCGCTCAGCATTCGGCCGTTTTGGCGATTGGCGCGCTCACCGAGAGCAGCTTCAGGGAGATGCCGGCGAGGAAGCTGCCTTCGCGGCGCACGCGCACGCACTGGACCACCGGGAATTGGCCGATCACGGTCCACGCAAGCCGTGTGGTGCCGGTGGCGCCGCCGAGCGAATAGGCGGTGGGGGAGGTCAGCATGACGATCTTCACCGCGCCGGGGCGGCGCAGCGTGCGCGCGTCGGCCTGCACCGTGGCCACGCACGAGGGGTCCTGGCGGCAGCCGTGCAGGTGCGCCAGCATGCCCGACGCGTTTCCGCGCGCCTGCGCCTGGAGCAGCGCGAGCTCTTCGTCCCGTTCGAGGTTCTCCACGGTGAGGAAGCGCGCCAGCACCCCGCTGAGCGCCAAAAAGAGCACCACCGCGAGGGCGATGAGCGCGATGCGCCTGGCGCGGCCCACGCTCAGGCTCAGAAAAGCTGGTTCTCGCCGCCGAACACTTCGCTCACCGAGTCGTCGATGAAGATCCTGCGGATCGAGTCGGTCAGCAGCTCGGCGCACGGCAGCACGCGTATGTTGCGCGGGTGGCCCGGCCGCATCGGGATCGTGTCGGTCACCACGATCTCCTCGAGCTCGGCGTGTTCGAGGTTCTCGAACGCGTCGCCCGACATCACCGCGTGGGTGGCCGCGGCGTACACGCGCGTGGCGCCTTCCTCGCGCACCGTCAGCGCCGCCGCCTTCAGCGTGCCGGCGGTGTCGATCATGTCGTCCACGATCACCGCGGTCTTGCCCTTCACGTCGCCGATCACGTAGCCGATCTCGGCGACCTGCTGGGCGGGTCGCTCCTTGTCGAGGATCGCCAGCTCCGCGCCGATCTTGGAGGCGAACTTCTTGTTGAGCTTCACCCTGCCCGCGTCGGGCGCCACCACCACGAGGTCGGGCAGGTTGAGATCGGAGAAGTACTGGGTCAGCATGAAGAGCGCGGTCATGTGGTCGACCGGCTTGGAGAAGAAGCCCTGGATCTGGCCGGCGTGCAGATCCATGGTCAGCACGCGGTCCGCGCCCGCGGCCTCCAGCATGCGCGCCACCAAGCGCGCGGAGATCGGCTCGCGGGGCGCCGACTTCTTGTCCTGGCGCGAGTAGCCGAACCACGGGGTCACCGCGATCACGCGGTGCGCGGAGGCGCCCACGGCGGCCTCGATCATGAACATCAGCTCCATGAGCGAGTCGTTGGCGGTCACGCCGGTCTGCGGGTTGCCACAGGTCGACTGGATGATGAACACGTCCGCGCCCCTGATCGACTCCTCGTAGCGGCAGTAGACCTCGCCGTTGGAGAAGGTCTTCAGCGTGACCGGGCCGAGGTCGAGGTTCAGCTTGTCCGCGATGTCGCCCGCCAGCTGCCGGCTCGCGCGCCCCGCGAAGAGCATGAGCCGCTTGTTGTAGTCGATCGGGAGGCTGGTCCCGGCCTCGTGGGTGCGCGTGTCGATCGCGCTCATCTCAGCTCGCAGTGTAAACGCCCAAAACGACCTACGCCGCCGGGGGTGGGGCGGGCGCGTGCTTGGGGCGCTCGGGGCGCTCGGGCTGCGCGTGGCGCTCGCGGCGCCGGCGCGCGTAGCCCTCGATGTTCTCCTGGCGCGCGCGCGCCATGCCGAGCGCGCCGTCGGGCACGTCCTCGGTGATCACCGAGCCGGCCGCCGTGTAGGCGCCGTCGCCCACGCGCACCGGCGCCACGAGCGAGGTGTCGACGCCGCCCTTGACGCCGCTGCCGATCGTGGTGCGGTGCTTGGCGTCGCCGTCGTAGTTGGCGGTGATCGTGGACGCGCCCAGGTTGGAGTCCTCGCCCACGTCGGCGTCGCCGATGTAGGAGAGGTGGGGCACCTTGGTGCGCGCGCCGATGGTGGAGTTCTTGACCTCCACGAAGGTGCCGACCTTGCCGTGCTCGCGCACCACCGTGCCGGGACGCAGGTACGCGAACGGTCCCACCTGCACGCCGTCGCCCACGCGGGCGCGCTCGAGCCAGGCCACCCGCACGCACGCGCGCTCGCCGATGTGGGAGTCGATCGCCGTCGTGCGGGGCCCCACCGAGGCGCGCGCGCCGACGGTGGTGGCGCCCCGCAGCTGGGTGTCCGGCTCGATCCGCGCGTCGGCGCCGATGCGCACCTCCACGTCGATCTCCGCGTGGGAGGGATCGACAATCGTGACGCCGTCGAGCATGTGGCGCTCGTTGATGCGCCGCTGCGCGATCGCGCGCACCTGCGCCAGCGCCACCCGGTCGTTGATCCCGAGCAGCGCCGTGGGGTCGTCGATCGGGTGCGCCGCCACGCGCCCGCCGGCTGCGCGCACGAGCTCGAGCACCTGCGGCAGGTACAGCTCGCCCTGCGCGTTGTCGGGGCGCAGCTTGGGCAGCGCGTCCAGCAGCGCGCGCCCGTCGAACACGAAGATGCCGCTGTTGACCTCGTGGATCTCGAGCTCGGCGGTCTGCGCGTCGCCGGCGACCTTGGTCTCGACCACGCGCTCCACCGAGCCGTCCTCGCCGCGGACCACGCGCCCGTAGCCGCGGGGGTCCTCCAGCAGCGCGGTGGCCATCGTCGCGCTCGCCCCGAGGCGCGCGTGCGCGCCCAGGAGCGCCCCGATCTGCTCGGCGCCCAGCAGCGGCACGTCGCCGCTCAGGATCAGCACCGGCTCCTCGCGCGCGATGTGGCTCTGCGCCGCGATCACCGCGCCGCCGGTGCCGTCGGGCACCTCCTGCACGGCCAGCTCCACGCCCGCCGGCAGCACCGGCGCGAGCGCGCGGCGCGGCGAGTCGACCACCACCACCCTGCCGGCGCCGGCCTCCTGGGCGGCCAGCACCGGCCAGAGCACCAGCGGGCGCCCACAGAGCTCGTGCAACACCTTGGGCAGCTCCGAGCGCATGCGCGTGCCCTGCCCGGCCGCCAGCACCACGGCTGTGGGAGATGAGCTCATCGCTGACCCGGCACCTTACGCGCAACCGCTCGATCGCGCGCGCGAGGCGAGGCTGGGGGGCGAGGACTCGAACCCCGGTTCCCAGGACCAAAACCTGATGGCTTAGCCAGTTAGCCGACCCCCCAGGGGTGCTCGAATCTAGCAGCGGCCCCGCTCAGTGGCCAAGGGCGTTGGAGAGGCCGCGGCTGGCGAGCGAGGTGGCGTCGAACACTTCTCCCGGCGGCGGCGGGGTGACCGCCGGCACCGGCCCGTAGTCGGTGTAGTGGGCATCCAGGGTGGTCGTCGTGCTTCCCACCCCCGGCAGGCTCTCGGTGATTGCGAAACGCATGCGGCGCACGCGGTGCTGCGGGTCGACCCACACTTCCATCGGGAAGCTCGGCCTGGTGAGCTTGCCCAGCTGGGCCACCGACTGTTCGATGCTCGCCCGCTCCGCCGCCGGCGCGCGCTGGACGAGGCGGTCGAGCTCGATCGTCGCGCGGTAGCGGTCGGTGGGCACACCTTCGAGCAGTTCGCTGCCGACCTTGCTCACCTGACCGGCGCCACGCAGATACTGCAGCGTGTCGGCCGGGTTGCTGCCGCCCAGCGAGGAGAGCTGCGAGACGTTGATCCCGGCCGACTGGCCGGCGGCCTGCAGGTCCACCTTCATCCAGGTGCGACCGCCGGGCAGGCGGGAGGCCAGGAAGGGTGCCTTCAGGTAGAAGACGGGGAACAGGAAGATCTCTTCCGCGTACCGGCCCCCGCCGCCGAGCGCGGCCAGCTGGGGAATGCCGGAGAGATCGATCGTGAAGCGCCCCGAGCGCTGGTGCAGGTCCACATATCCCGCCGCGCCGATCGTGAGCGGCGCGGACAGCTGGGAGGAGCTCACCTGCGTGGTCATCGACACGTGCGCCCCCGGCGATTCGCCGCTCACCTGCGCCGCCTGTGCGAGCGGGTCGATCGTGGCCGCGCCGCCGCACCCGGAGAGCGCGACCAGCGCCGACACGAGCGCCCCCGCGCCCACCGCGGCGAGCGCGGATCCCCAGCGTGTGGCGCGCACCCCCTTCATCTGTCGCCCCACACCCTACCGCCGAGTGCGCGCGACGCCGTGTGCGAGCCACACCGCCCATGCGGCCTCGAACACACCTGTCTGTGGCGCCGTTGGGGGATTCAAAAAGAGGATTCGTTCCGCGCGGAACCAATCCTCAAAACAAAACACGAAACGGCCGCTGCTCGACGACCGGCACCGCTCAACCGGCAGCGCCGGGGAGCGGGCACCCTTGGCTCTACTCGCGCCGGGGGGCGCCCCGTGGCACGCGTCCCCCGGCGGCGCCCTCCTCGGTGGCCGGGCCGCGCGCGGTGGAGATGCCCAGCACGCGCATCGCCTTCAGCCCGAGGCTGAGCTTCTCGCGCCCGTCGGTGGACGACACGTCGAGCCCGGTCAGCTCGCGCACGCGCTCCAAGCGGTAGTAGATCGTGTGACGATGGGTGTAGAGGCGCTGTGCGGTGCCGGCCACGTTGCCGTCGGCTTCGAGGAAGGAGTCGAGCGTCTGCACGAGCGTGGTCTCGTACTGCTCGTCGTAGCCGACCAGCGGCTCGACCGTCTCCTCGTAAAAGCGCTGCAACTCGCGGGGGTTCTCGCTCATCGTGGACAGCAGCAACCGGTAGGCGCCGGTCTCCTCGAAGCTCAGCGCGCCCGCCTGGGGCGAGCCCTCCGCCACGTTGGCCGCCAGCAGCGCCTCGCTCGCCGCGCGCGCGAGCTCGGCGGGATCGCCGGCGACGCGGCTGCGGCCCAGCGCGAAGGTGCAGCCCGGCAGGCTCGCCTCCATCTCCCGCAGCACCGACTCGCCCGCGCGGCGCGCCAGCGCCTCATCGCCGCCGGGCACCAGCAGCAGCACCTCAACGCCGGCCGCGCCCGCCGCCGCGCCCGCGCCGTCGCGCTCCGACAGCGCCGCGATCGAGTGGCTCGCCACCGCGCGCGCGCCGCGCTCGGAGATCGCGCGCACGCGCGCACGCCACCCCTCCTCGGTGGGGCGCTGGGGATGGGCGCGCGCCACGATCATGCTCGCGCCTCCCTCCAGGGGCAGCGACAGCTCGCCCGCGCGCGCCAGCAGCTCCGCGCGATCGACCAGCTCGCGGGTGGCGATCGCGCCGAGAAACGCCGCCGCCGCGCCCTCGGAGGCCAGCGCCGGCGCGCGCACCCGCTCCACCTCGGAGGCGATCATCGTGGTCAGGAGCCTCACGATCGACGCGCCGGGCTCCGTGCGCGCGCGCATGTGGAGCGTGCCCACGATCTCGTCCGCCACCCGCAACGGGGCGGTGGCGATGCCCTCTCCCCCCGCCAGCAGCGAGCGCTCCTCAGCCGGCGAGCGCGCCGCCACGGCCAGCGTGGCGCCCCACGCGTCGGTCACCGCCAGGCTCGCCTCCAGCGCGCGCGCCGCCGCGCGCACCACCTCCGGCAGGCTCGCTCCCCGCTCCACGGCCTCGGTGACCGCGTCCAGACCCGTGAGGTCCGGCACCGGGCTAGCCCCAGAAGTAGATGATCGCCAGCGCGCCCACCACGCCGATCCCCACCAGCAGGATCAGCACGTACAGCGACAGCACGCTCGCCGCCAGCCGCTGCCACAGGCGCGAGTAGGAGTTCCACGCGGGAACCAGGATCAGCCCGGCGTACAGCGCCAGTCCGAAGACCGCCGCACAGCCGGCCACGAGGTCGTTGACAGCAGTTCTGCTCAAGGGATCTCCCGCTCAATTCTGCCCTACGGAGCGGCATCGCGCGCGCGCGAGCTCCGCGCCCACCGGCACCGCCACGTGCGGCGCCGGACCCTCCCCCTCCAGCGCGCGCGCCGCATCATGGGCCAGCGCCACCCCGCCGTCGCCGCCGAACAGTGCCACCACCGTGGGTCCCGAGCCGCTCACCATCGCCACCTGCGCTCCAGTCGAGCGCGCCCGCGCCAGCGTCTCCTCGATCGCCGGGCAGAGATCGATCGCCGCGTCCTGGAGCTCGTTGGCAAGCAGCTCCGCCGGTGGCAGCCCCGCGCCGGCGCCCAACGCCTCGCCCAACGCCCGCGCGCGATCCGCCAGCGCCGGCGCGCGCTCGGCCTGCTCCGCCGGCTCCGGCGCGGCCCGGTGTCGCCGGCGGCGGGCATCCAGCTGCGCGTAGACCTTTGCGGTGGAGAGCTGTTGCGCGGCGGGGAGCACCAGCACGCCGAACGGCCGCGCCGGGTCGGGAAGCGCCTGCAGGCGCTCGCCCACGCCGGTCGCCAGCCAGCGGCCCGGTCGCACCTGCGCCGGCACGTCCGCGCCGAGGCCTCGCGCCAGGGCGAGCAGCAGCTCTTCGTCGGCGACGCCCGCCGCCGCGGCCGCCAGGCGCAGCGCCGCCGCCGCGTCGCCCGATCCGCCCCCCAGGCCCGCGCCGACCGGCACGCGCTTGTCGATGCGCAGGCGAAGCGGCGGACCCTCCCAGCCGGTGGCCGCGCGGAAGCGCTCGAGCGCGCGCGCCGCCAGGTTCTCGCCGTCCACGCCCGCGCAGATCACCTGATCGCCGCCCGCGCCCGCCGGCGCCCGCTCGAGCGCCAGCTCGTCGGCGAGCGAGATCGACTGCATCACGGTCGCCAGCTCGTGGCGGCCGTCCGCGCGCGTCTCGCCCACGAAGAGGCCGAGGTTGATCTTCGCCGGCGCGCGCGCCACCAGCGGCGGCGTCGCTCCTGCGTCCGGACCGGACCACGCGGCGCAGCTCCCCGCACCCATGTGCGGGCTCACCGCTCGAGCGCCTCGGCCAGGTGCCGAAACTGCGTGGGGGAGAGGCGCTCGGCGCGCACGTCCTCCGCGAGGCCCAGTTGGCGCAGCGCCGCGCGCGCGCGGCCGCGGGAGCAGATGCCGGCGAGCTCCAGCGAGGCCGGCAGGGTCTTGCGGCGGTGGGCGAACGCGCCCCGCACCAGCGCGCGCAGCGCGGGTGGAGGGGCCTCGCCGGAGCGTTGCATCCGCACCAGCACCGAGTCGACGTTGGGCACCGGGTGAAAGACCGTGCGGGGGATCGCGCGGATCACGCGCACCTCGCACGCCAGCTGCGCGATCGCCGAGCTGGCGCCGTACTCGCCCGAGCCGGGCGATGCCGCGAGCCGCTCGCCCACCTCGCGCTGGACCATCGCCACCCAGAGGGTCACCTCGGGGAGCTCCTCGATCGTGCGCAACAGCGAGGAGGCCGCGATGCCGTAGGGGAGGTTGGCCACCACCGCGTCCGGCGCGGGGCGCAGCGCGGCGAGATCGAGCCGCATCGCATCGCCCCAGTGCAGTGTCACGTTCTCGAAGCGCGCCACCGCGTCCTGCAGCGCCTCGCGCAGCCGCGCGTCGAGCTCGATCACGTGCAGGTGCGCCGCGCGCGCGGCGAGGTACTCCGACAGCACACCCAGCCCGCCGCCGATCTCGAGCACCACCTCGCTGCCATCGAGCGCCGGCGCCGCCGCCCGCCCGATCACGCCGAGGATGTTGGAGTCGACCAGGAAATTCTGGCCCAGCTCGCGATCGGGGCGGATGCCGAACTCGCGCATCCTGCGCAGCGTGGGCTGTGTGGGCGTGCCCGCCACCGCCGCGACCATCACCATCGGAAGAGCGCGGCGGCGTTGGCGTGCAATTGCTGCTCCAGCTCGCGCTCGCTCACACCGCGCTGCTGTGCGAGGAACGCCGCGGTGTGCACCACGAACGCCGGCTGATTGCGCCGGCCGCGCACCGCCTGCGCGGCCAGGTAGGGCGCGTCGGTCTCGACCAGCAGGCGCTCCGCCGGCACGCGCCGCGCCGCGTCGGCCAGCGCGCGCGCGCTCGGGTAGGTGACGTTGCCGGCGAAGGAGATCGCATAGCCGCGCTCCACGCACTCCTCCAGGCGATGGGGCATCGAGAAGCAGTGCATCACCACGCGCACGCCGTCCGCTTCGGCGGCCAGCTGCTCGAGCGTTTCCTGTTCCGCCGCGCGCGTGTGGATGATCAGCGGCTTGCCGGTGTCGCGCGCCAGCGCGATCTGCGCCGCGAACGCGCGCTCCTGATCCTCGCGCGGCGCCGGCGTGCGCGACCCCGTGCCCGCGCCGGAGGACCCGGTGAAGAAGTCGAGGCCCGTCTCGCCGATCGCCGCGCACCGCTCGTGCGCGGCCAGCGCGCGCAGCTCCGCCAGGTCCGCGCCGTCGAACCCGCGCGCCTGGGTGGGGTGGCGCCCCACCGAGGCGTACACCTGGGGGAACGCCTCCGCGCTCGCCAGCGCCGCGCGGCACGACGCGCCGTCGGTGCCCACGGTGAGCATGCGTGTCACGCCCACCGCCACCGCCGCCTCGACCAGCTCGGCGGGGGGTGGCTCACAGAGGTGAAGGTGTGTGTGACTGTCGATCATTGCCTGCTCGAGAGAGGTGTGCGAGTGTGTGCCTGTCGAATCACTGCTGCTTGGGAAAGAGCGGCTCGATCGTCTCCACGCGGCGCACCGTGTCGGCGCCGAGCGCGGCGGCCTCGAATTTGAGATCGCGCGCGCCGAGCGCACCCAGCAGCCGCTCCGTGCTGGACGGCAGAAAGGGGTGCAACAGCACGCTCACCACCCGCAGCCCCTCGACCAGCGTGCGCAGCGCACCCTCGAGCTCCGCGCGCCGCGCCTCATCGCGCGCCAGCGCCCACGGCGCGGTCTCCTCGACGTAACGGTTCAGCGCGCGCACGCGCTGCCAGATCTCATCCAGCGCGCCGGTCAGCTCGACCTCGTCCATCCTCTCCGCCACGCGTTGCGAGAGGCCCTCGAAGTGTGCGGTGAGCTCCGGTGCCGGCTCGCCCGCTCCCACCGCGCCGCCGAGGTAGCGGTGCACCATCGCGATCGTGCGGCTCGCCAGGTTGCCGTACTCGTTGGCCAGCTCGCTGTCGTAACGCTGCTCGAACGACGCGGTCGACACCGATCCGTCCTGGCCGAACGACACGTCGCGCAGCAGATAGAAGCGCAACGCGTCCGCGCCAAAGCGATCGATCACCTTGAAGGGATCGAGCACGTTGCCCAGCGACTTGCTCATCTTCTCTCCCTCCATCAGCAGATAGCCGTGCACGAACACCCGCCGTGGCAGCTCGAGCTCGGCCGCCATGAGCAGCGCCGGCCAGTAGATCGCGTGGAAGCGCAGGATGTCCTTGGCGATCAGATGACAATCGGCCGGCCAGAACCGATCTGTCAGATCCTGCTCGCGCGCGTAGGAGAGCGCGGTGTAG
>WQXW01000040.1 GCA_009781575.1 Solirubrobacterales bacterium | reverse complement strand
CCGCCGCGAGCGTGGCGCCGGTCGACGCGCTGCGCGCCCGCTGGACGGGCTGCGCGCCGCTGGACGGGCTGCGCGACCGCTGGACGGGCTGCGATACAACGGGCTCGATGCGGAGCGCTGTCAGTCCGCTGAGGATCGTGGTGCTCGCCGGCGCGGTGGCCGGCGCGGTGGCGGGCGTGTGTGGCTGCGCGGCCGGCACACCCGGCGCGCACTCGGCTCTCACGCGCGGCGCGCTCTCGAGCGGGGTGCCGGCCGCACACTCCGCCGCCGTGCCCGCCGCGCGGACGCGGGCCGCGCACTCGGCCGGGATGCGGAGCGCGCTCTCCGCGGGCGCGTCCTCTCCAGCGCCGCCCGCGGCGGCGGCGGTCCTGCGGGATTGGCCGGAGTTCGGGCTGGATCCGCAGCGCTCCGACACCAGTGGGCTCGCGACCGGGATCACGGCCGCCAACGTGGCGGGGCTGCTCCGCCGCACGGTCGCGCTGCCCGGCACCGTGGACTCCTCGCCGATCTACCTGCACGGGGTGCGCGTGGGGGGCGCCATGCGCGATGTGATCGTCGTGACCACCACCTACGGCAGGACGCTCGCGATCGACGCGCGCAGCGGGCGGATCGTGTGGACGTTCACGCCCCCCGGCTACGGCCGCTGGGCGGGCAGCGCGCAGATCACCACCGCCACGCCGCTCGCCGACCCCGACCGGCGCTTCATCTACGCGGCGTCGCCCAACGGGCTGATCGAGAAGCTGTCGCTGGCCGACGGCGCGGCGGTGCGCTCGGGGGGGTGGCCGGCGCACGTCACGCGCGACGCGACGCACGAGAAGCTGGCGGCGGCGCTGAACATCGACGGGCCCTACCTGGTCGTGGCGACGGGCGGCTACCTCGGCGACATCCCGCCCTATCAGGGCCACGTGCTGACGATCGATCGCGCGAGCGGGCGGGTCCACGCGGTGTTCAACACGCTGTGCGCGAACCGCCGGGGGGTGATCGTGCCGTCGAGCTGTGCCGGCAGCGATTCGGCGATCTGGTCGCGCGCCGGCGCGGTGATGGAGCCGGGCGGCGGGCGCGTGCTCGTGACCACCGGCAACGGCCCGTGGAACGGGGCGACCGACTTCGGCGACAGCGCGCTGGAGCTCAGCTTCCCGGGGCTGCGCCGGCGCCAGGCGTTCACGCCCTCCAACCAACAGGCGCTGAACGAAAACGACACCGACCTGGGCTCGGGCGGCCCCGCGCTGCTGAGCGCGCGCGAGGTGCTGATCGGCGGCAAGGACGGAGTCCTGCGCGTGCTGGATCTCGCGCAAATGGATGGGCACCCCCCCGCCGCGCATGAGGTGCTGGGCGGCGAAGTGCAGCGCCTCGCGCTCCCCGGCGGCGGTCAGCTGCTGACCGAGCCCGCGGTGTGGCGCCGCGGTGGCCGCGCCACCGTGTTCGTGGCCGGCCAGAACGGCACGGCGGCCTACGCGCTGCGCGACCAACGGCTGCACCTGGTGTGGCAGAACGGGAGCGCCGGCACCAGCCCGGTGCTGGCCGGCGGCCTGCTTTACGTGTACGACCCCACCGGGGGCGGCATCGAGGTGTACTCGCCCTCATCCCCGCGCCCGCTCGCCAGGCTGCCCGGCGCGCCGGGCCACTGGAACAGCCCGATCGTGGTGGACGGCCACGTGATCGAGCCGGAGGGCGACGCCAACGAGCACCGCTCGAGCGGCACGCTGGAGATCTTCTCGACCCCGTTGGCACAGGCGCGAGGCGGGTTGGGCTCGCGCTAGCCTGGACCCCATGGAGGAATCGCTGAGCGGTCAGCTGCTGCTCGCCTCGCCGGCGCTCATCGATCCCAACTTCCGGCGCACGGTCGTGCTGGTGGGCATCCACAGCGAGGAGGGCGCGATGGGGGTGGTGCTCAATCGCCCCTCCGAGACCACCGTCGCCGAGGCGATCCCCCAGCTGGAGCAGACGCTGGACCCGCAGGAGCACGTCTACATCGGAGGCCCGGTGCAGCCGACCTCGGTGGTGCTGCTGGCCGAGTTCACCGACCCCTCGCTGGCGGAGCTGCTCGTGCTGGGCCGGATCGGGTTCCCCTCCCCACACACCGCGATGGACGACCTCACCGACGCCACCGCGCGCACGCGCGCCTTCGCCGGATACGCCGGCTGGAGCGAGGGCCAGCTCGACGCCGAGGTGGCGCAGGGTGACTGGATCGCGCACCCCGCCACGCCGACAGACGTCTTCACGGTCGCCCCCGAGGAGCTCTGGAGCGAGGTGCTGGCGCGCAAGGGCGGAAGCTACGCGCTGCTGGCGCGCATGCCCGCCGATCCCAGCGTCAACTGAGCGGGCCAGCGCGCGGTCCGGGTGCCGGTCGTCGAGCCCCAGCCGTTGCGTTTTTTGTTTTGAGGATTGGTTCCGCGCGGAATGAATCCTCAAAACAAATCCCCCAACGGACTCTAAGACAGGTGTGTTCGAGGCCGCCGGCTGGCACGGCACGGCACGGTCGCGGGCGCGGACGAATCCTGCTCGACGCTCAGTGCTTGAACGCGGCGGCCGACTCGGGCGGAGCCTGGGGGAGCGGCGCGTCCAGCGAGTCGAGCCAGCGGGTCTGCTTGCGAAGGCCGTCCAGGAAGAGGTCGGCCATGTCGTGGGACATGCCGGCGCGGCACACGATCCTCAGGACCGCGAGGTCCTGGCGGTTCTCGGGGAAGGTGTAGGCCGGCACGAGCCAACCCTCCTCGCGCAGGCGCGCGGACACATCGAACACCGTGTAGTTCTTCACCTCCGGCGCCAGCGTGAAGGCGAACACCGGCAGCTCTGAGCCGTCGGTGATCAGCCGGTAGGGGCCCATGGCGGCGATCTCGTGCGCGAGGTGCTGCGCGACCCGGCTGGAGCCCTGTTGCACCGACCGATAGCCGCCGGCGCCGAGCGCGACGAACATGAAGTACTGCGCGATCACCTCACTGCCGGGGCGCGAGAAGTTCAGCGCGAACGTGGGCATCGATCCGCCGAGGTAGTTGACGTCGAACACCAGATCGCGCGGCAGCGCCTCACTGTCGCGCCAGATCGCCCAGCCCACTCCCGGATAGACCAGGCCGTACTTGTGGCCCGACGCGTTGATCGACTGCACGCGCGGCAGGCGGAAGTCCCACTCGAGCTGGGGTTGCAAAAACGGCGCGACGAAGCCGCCCGAGGCGCCGTCGACGTGCACCGGCACGTCGGGCCCGCCACCGGCGGCGAGCTCATCGAGCGCGGCGCAGATCTCGGCGACCGGCTCGTAGGAGCCGTCGAATGTTGACCCCAGCACGGCCACCACGCCGATCGTGTTCTCGTCGCACAGCGCCACCGCCTGCTCGGGACCGAGGTGAAAGCGATCGCCCTCCATCGGCGCCAGCCGCGGCTCGACATCCCAGTAGCGGCAGAACTTCTCCCAGCACACCTGCACGTTGGCGCCGGTGACCAGGTTGGGACGGTCGGTCGGCCTGCCCGCCGCCCGCATCCGTTCGCGCCAGCGCCACTTCATCGCCATCCCGCCGAGCATCGCGGCCTCGCTGGACCCGGTGGTGGACGTGCCGGTCACGTCGCCCTCCCCGGGCGCGTGCCACAGATGGCCGATGATGTTCACGCACCGCCGTTCGATCTCCGCCGTCTGGGGATACTCGTCCTTGTCGATCATGTTCTTGTCGGCGGTTTCCGCCATCAGGAGCTCCGCGCGCTTGGGCATCCAGGTGGTGACGAACGTGGCCAGGTTCAGCCGCGCGCTCCCGTCCAGCAGCAGCTCGTTGGAGATCAGGTCGTAGGCGACCTCCGTGCCGGTGCCCCGCTCGGGGATCTCCTGGTGGCAGAGGCGCTGTATGTGCTGCTCGAATACGAGCGCCGCCTGCTCCGGTCGGTCCTCCGAGATGGCCATCTCAGCCGCCAGCCGGCTCCCCGGCGGACGACCCCCCGGCTGACGGCTCCCCGGCGGAGGAGGACTCCCCGAGGGAGGGGCTGCCGGCGGAGGGCCTGCCGGGGGAAGGCCTGCCGGGGGAGGGCCTGCCGGGGGAGGGCCTGCCGGGGGAGGGCCTGCCGGGGGAGGGTCCCGCGGCGGACGACCCCCCGGCGGAGGGCTCCTCGGCGAGCCGGCGGCGGCGCCCGATCAGGAGCACCGTCAGCACGATCAGGATCACCACGATCAGCACGCCGCCGGCGATGTAGCGCAGTTTGTGGTGCACGGTCGCTTTCGCCTTGGGCACCGCGACCGTGACGGAGGCGCCGGCGGCGTGCGCGCGCGCCTGCGCGACGAGCTGGGCCTGCTGGGACTCGGGGTAGACGATCGTGACGTGGCCGCCGTTGTTGAGCGCCACGTGGATGTGGCCGGTGGTGGTGCCCTGGTGGAAGACGATCGCGTGCGCTTCGCCCCGCTGCAGCTGGCGCAGAAAGGCGGCCACGCTCTCGGGCTGGAAGTGGACGACTTCGGCGGCGCCGGCCGCCGTGGTGATCGGCGGCGCGGCGATCAGCGAGAGCGCGGCGAGGGCGAGGGCGGCCGCGGCCGCCGCTCTCCTGGGGGTGCGCATCGGCTCACCCTAGCGCGGGCTCAGCGGTTGCGTCGCGCGGCCTTGGCGCGGAGGGTCTTCTCCAGCACGACCTTGCGCAGGCGCACGCTCTGGGGGGTGACCTCGACGCACTCGTCCTCGCGCAGGAACTCGAGCGCCTCCTCCAGCGAGGGTGGGCGGTGGGGCACCAGGCGCTCCAGCACCTCGGCGGTGGAGGAGCGGATGTTGGTGAGGTGCTTCTCCTTGGTGGGGTTGACATCGAGGTCCTCGGCGCGCGAGTTCTCGCCCACGATCATGCCCTCGTACACCTCCTGGCCGGGCCCCACGAAGAGGGTGCCGCGCTCCTGGAGGCTCATGAGCGAGTACTGCGCGGTGGCGCCGCGGCGGTCGGACACGAGCGCGCCGGTGCCACGGGTGCGCAGCTCGCCGGCCCACCGCTCCCAGCGGTCGAACACGTGGTGCATCTGCCCTGTGCCGCGCGTCTCGGTGAGGAACTCGGTGCGGAATCCGATCAGCCCCCGCGCGGGCACCAGGTACTCCATGCGCACCCAGCCGGTGCCGTGGTTGGTCATGTGCTCCATGCGGCCCTTGCGCAGCGCCAGCATCTGCGTGAGCACGCCCACGAACTCCTCGGGCACGTCGATCGAGAGGCGCTCGACCGGCTCGTGGCGGCGGCCGTCGATCTCGCGCTCCACCACGCGCGGCTGGCCGACGGTCAGCTCGAAGCCCTCGCGGCGCATCAGCTCCACCAGCACCGCCAATTGCAGCTCGCCGCGCCCCTGAACCTCCCACGACTCCGCGCCGGCGCCGCGCTCGGTCTCGCGCACGCGCAGCGACACGTTGCCGACGAGCTCCTGTTGCAGGCGCGCCAGCAGCAGGCGCGCGGTCATCTTGGAGCCCTCCCTGCCGGCGAGCGGCGAGGTGTTGATCCCGACCGTGATCGACAGCGAGGGCTCATCGACCGTGATCACCGCCAGCGGGCGGGGATCGTCCAGATCGGCGAGCGTCTCGCCGATCGTGACCTCGGGGATGCCGGCGACGGCGATGATCTCCCCCGGCCCGGCCTCGGGCGCCTCGACGCGCTCCAGCGCGTCGGTGACATACAGCTCCGATATCTGCGCGCGCTCGATCGTGCCGTCGGCGCGGCACCACGCGATCTGCTGTCCGCGGCGCACCGTGCCGTTGCGCACGCGGCAGATCGCGAGGCGGCCCACGTAGGGGGAGGCGTCGAGGTTGGTCACCAGCGCCTGCAACGGATGGCCGGGCTCGTGGGTGGGCGGCGGGATGTGCGCCAGGAGCAGATCCAGCAGCGGCTCGAGACTCTCGCCTTCCGCGTGCGGGCGCGCGGGGTCGTGCTCGAGCGTGGCCGTGCCGGCGCGCGCGTTGCAGTAGACGATCGGGAACTCGATCTGCGACTCGTCGGCGTCGAGATCGATGAACAGCTCATACACCTCGTCCACCACCTCTCCGACACGCGCGTCGGAGCGGTCGATCTTGTTGATCACGAGGATCGTGGGCAGGCGCGCCTCGAGCGCCTTGCGCAGCACGAAGCGAGTCTGGGGCAGCGGCCCCTCGGAGGCGTCCACCAGCAGCAGCACGCCGTCGACCATCGTCAGCCCCCGCTCCACCTCGCCGCCGAAGTCGGCGTGGCCGGGCGTGTCGACGATGTTGAGCTTCACGCCGCGGTAGTCGATCGCGGTGTTCTTGGCCAGGATCGTGATCCCGCGCTCACGCTCGATCTCCATCGAGTCCATCACCAGCTCCGCACCGGCCAGCCCCGCGCGCAGCGCGCCGGCCTGGCGCAGCATCGCGTCGACCAGCGTGGTCTTGCCGTGGTCGACATGCGCAATGATCGCCACGTTGCGGATGTCGGGGCAGGGCTCGCGCGAGTCGGCGCGGGACCGGGGCGACTCGTTGCGTGACTGGGGCGACTCGTCGCGTGGCTCGGGCAGGTCGGGGCGGGGCTCAGGCAAAGCCCCGACAGGCTAGCGACGGGCCCCGGTCGGCTGGCGACGGGCCCCGGTCGGCTGGCGGCGCGCCAGCGCGGCCCGGCGGGCCATGCCGATCCCGAAGCGCGCCATCGCGGTGGGCACCCGCTCGGCGGCGGCCAGCACCTGTGCGAGCGCGGCGGCGAAACGGCGGATCTCCTCCTCCTCGACCACCAGCGGCGGCAGCGCCTTGATCACGTTCATGCGGTGCCCCGCGACCTGACAGAGGATGTGGTGCTCGTGAAAGAGGGGCACCGTGATCAGCTGCGAGAAGAGCCCCGGCTGCGCGCGCTCGATCGCCTGCCACGTGGCGCGCCGCGCGCCGCCGCCGGGCGGGCCGAGCTCGATCGCCCACATCAATCCCAGGCCGCGCACGTCGGTCACCACCTCGAAGCGCTCCTGGAGCGGACGCGTGAGCTCGAGCAGCAGCTCGCCGAGGCGCGCGGCGCGCTCCACGAGCCCCTCCCGCTCGAGCACGCGCAGCGTGGCCAGCGCGGCGGCGGCGGCGAGGTCGTTGCCGCCGAAGGTGGAGCCGTGGCGCACCGCGCGCTCCATCCCGTCGAACACGCGCTCGAACGCGGCGCGCGACACGAGCACCGCGCCGATCGGCACGAGCCCCCCGGAGAGCGCCTTGGCCAGGCAGATCAGGTCGGGCTGCAGGCCCCAGTGCTCGAGCGCGAGCATGCGCCCGGTGCGCCCCAGGCCGGTTTGCACCTCGTCGCACACAAACAGCGTGCCCGCCTGGCGGCAGAGCGCCTGCGCGGCCGGGAGGTAGGCGGGCGGCGGCAGGTTCACGCCCTTCCCCTGAACCGGCTCCACGACGAACGCGGCCACATCGCCCCGCGCCAGCTCGCGCTCCAGCGTGTGCTCGTCGCCGAACGGCACCGCCTGACACCCGGCCAGCAGCGGCCCGAACCCCTCGCGGAACTCGGTGTTGCCGTTGATCGACAGCGACCCCAGCGTGAGCCCGTGAAAGGCGTGCTCGGCATAGAGGATGCGCGGCCGCCCGGTGGCGGCGCGCGCGATCTTGATCGCCGCCTCCACCGCCTCGGTGCCGGAGTTGGCCGGTACCATCGCCGCCACCGACCCGGGCGCGCGCGCGAGCAGCTGCTCGGCGAGCACGCCGCTCAGCAGGGTCACCCCCAGCTGCGGGAGGTTGCCGGTGCGCGCGGCCATCACCTCCTCCACGGCCGCCACCGCCTCGGGGTGGTTGCGCCCGATCGCAAACACCCCGTAGCCGCCGAAGAGATCGAGGTAGCGCTCCCCCTCGGCATCGATCAGGTGCGCCCCCTCGCCCCCCACCCACGAGCGGTCGAAGCCGAGCGTGCGCAGGATCCTCCCCATCTGGGGGTTCAGGTGGCGCTCGTTGAGCGCCATCTCCTCCCCCGTCCGCCGCGCAAGAATCTCGCGCACCGCGGGCACCGGGGGCACCGGGGGCACCGGGGGCGGCACGCTGGTCATCGCACTAAGCGTACGCGCCGCAGGGGCTTATCGCACGGGCGCGGATCGGGAGCGTCACACCCGATCTCGAACACACCTGTCTGAGGCTCCGTTGGGGGATTCAAAAAGAGGATTCGTTCCGCGCGGAACCAATCCTTAAAACAAAACACGCAACACCCGCTGCTCGACGACCGGCACACGGCTGGAGCGGGCCCCGGCCCGCGGCGCTCGAGCTGTGGGGAGCGCGCGGCTCAGGCGGGCAGGCGGCGCTTGCTCACGCGGCGCTGCTCGGAGACGCCGATCACGTCCCACGCGAGCCCCAGTCGCTGCAGCGCGCGGATCACCAGCGCCGAGAGGTCCAGCTGGCGCGCGCCCAGGCCGTGCGAGGCCGAGGTGGGAAAGGCGTGGTGGTTGTTGTGCCACGCCTCGCCCAGCGTGGGGATCGCCAACAGCGCGAGGTTGCGCGAGTGATCCTCGGTGCGGTAGTCGTGGCGGCCGAAGAAGTGGCACAGCGAGTTGACGCTGTAGGTCATGTGGTGGAGCACCAGCATGCGCACGGCGCCGCCCCACAACAGCCCGGTGAAGGCGGCGCGCCACGTGCCGCCGATCGCGCCGCCGAGCGCGAAGGCGGCGGCCAGCCCGGCGACCGCCCACAGCAGGAAGGTGCGGTTGACGAACTCGACCACCGGATCGGCCAGCAGGTCGGAGGCGTAGCGCCTGTGCGAGCCGCGGTGGGTGTGGATGAAGAGCCACCCCACGTGCGCGTGGTAGAGGCCGCGCAGCGCCCCGCGCCAGCCCGCGCCGTGATCGACGTGGGGGCTGTGGGGATCGCCGTCGCGGTCGGAGAACGCGTGGTGCTTGCGATGGTCGGCCACCCAGGAGATCACCGGGCCCTCGATCGCCATCGAGCCGAGCACCGCGAAGATCGCTCTCACCGCGTGGGTGGTCTTGAAGCTCCGGTGCGTGAACAGGCGGTGAAACCCGACGGTCACGCCGAGGCCGCTCAGCAGGTAGAGGATCGTGAACACTGCCACATCGGAGAGCCGCAGCAGGCCGTCCCACATCTGCCACGACGCGAGCCCGAGGCCCGCGAACGGCACGAGCGTGACCACGCCGGTGATCAGCCGGTCGCGCCGCTCGTTGTGCGCGGGCTGGGTCTCGCCGGATGCGTGGGCGCGCTGGGTGGGGTCGAGTGATTCGGGCATCACCGGCTTCGCAGTGGCGCAACCTACCAAGCGCATACGCTGTTACGTCCGTCCATCGCCGAGGAGGTGCTCACACCATGAATGTCGCCCAGAGGCCGGCACGATCGGCGGCCTCCTCGCGCACCGAGCCGCTGCGCCGGGAGCTCGCGCAGGCGCTGCCGGTGCGGCCGTTCTCGGTGAGCTTCTGGGATGGCGGCGCGCTGCCGGCCACCGCGGCGGGCGGCCCGGCGTTCCACGTGCGCTCGCCCGCGGCGGTGGTGCACGCGCTGCGCGCGCCCGGCCAGCTCGGGCTGGGGCGCGCGTACGTGGCGGGCGAGCTGCTGGTGGACGACCTGGACCGGCTGATCGATCTCCTGAACACGTTCCGGCCGCCGCCGATCGAGCGCACACAGCGCGCGCGGGTGCTGCTCGCCGCGATGCGCTCGTGCGGTGTGACACGCCCGCCCCGTGTGCCCGACAGCGAGCTGGCGCCCCAGGGGCGGCGCCACAGCCGCGCGCGCGACGCGCGCGCGGTGCGTCACCACT
>WQXW01000039.1 GCA_009781575.1 Solirubrobacterales bacterium | reverse complement strand
GCTCAGGCGCGGGGCGCGGCGGGGCGGCGCCACGCGACGGGGTGGGAGGAGTCGGAGAACTCGCGGAAGAGGCCGGTGATCACGAAGGCGACCTGCTCGCCGATGTCGACGGCGTTGTCGCCGATCCGCTCGATCGCGCGCGCCACGAGGATCATGTGCATCGCCCATTCGCGTGTGTCGGGATCGTCGCCGATCTCCAGCGCCAGCTGGAAGATCTCGCGGTTGAGGCGGTTGATCTCGCGGTCGCGGTACACCAGGTCCTCGGCGAGCGCCATGTCGCGCTCGGAGAACGCGCGCCTGGATTGCATGATCTCCGCGCGCGCGGCGGCGCCCATTTTGAGCAGCCGCTCCAGCACCTCGTGGCGCACCGGCGGTTCGTGGCCGGAGAGGGGGATCACCTTGGCGATGTTCACACACTGATCGCCCATGCGCTCGACCGACTTCATCACGTGCAGCAGCGCCGCCACCAGGCGCAGGTCGCCCGCCACCGGCGCCTGCAGCGCCAGCAGCGACAGCACGCTCTGGTGCACCTCCAGGTAGCGCCCGTCCACGCGATCGTCGTCGGCGATCACCATCTCCGCCAGCTCCACATCCTGTTGCTCGAGCGCTTCCATCGTGCGATCCAGCTGTTCGGAGACCAGGCCCAGGCCGCCGAGCGCGCGCTGCTCCAGCTGTTCGAGCTGCTGGCGAAAGTGGGCGCGGCCCGCCGCGGTGAGGGCGCTGTCGGAGCCGGGATTATCCGAACTTGCCGGTGACATATTCCTCGGTGCGCGGGTCGTGGGGGTTGGTGAAGATCTGCTTGGTGGGGCCCACCTCGACGAGCCGCCCGTCGAGCATGAACACGGTGCGGTCGGCCACGCGCGCCGCCTGTTGCATGTTGTGGGTCACGATCACGATTGTGACAGTGCGCTTGAGCTCCGCGATCAGCTCCTCGATCTTGAGCGTCGCGATCGGGTCCAGCGCCGAGCACGGCTCGTCCATCAGGATCGCGTCCGGCTCCACCGCCAGCGAGCGCGCGATGCACAGGCGCTGCTGCTGGCCGCCCGAGAGGCCCATCCCGGGCTCGGAGAGGCGCTCGTGCACCTCCTCCCACAGTCCCGCGCCGCGCAGGGCGCGCTCCACCTTCTCGCGCATCCCCGCGCGCCGCCCGGCGGTGAGCCGCCGGCCGGCGGCCACGTTGTCGAAGATCGACATCGTCGGGAACGGGTTGGGCTTCTGGAAGACCATCCCGATCACCCTACGCACCGCGGTGACGTCCACGGCGGGGTCGTAGAGGTTGCGCCCGTCCAGCAGCACGCGCCCCTCCGCGTGCGCGCCCGGAACCTCCTCGTGCATGCGGTTGATGCAGCGCACCAGTGTCGACTTTCCACAGCCCGACGGCCCGATGATCGCGGTGACCTGGTTGGCCGGCAGCTCCACGTCTATGCCCTTCAGCTGTTCCGCGCGCCCGTAGAACGCGCGCAGCTCCTCCACCGCGATCGTCGGTGCCTGGGTCGTTGTCGTCGTCGACGGCGCCGCCGGGGCAGCCGGCTTCGCCTGCGGTGTCGAGACCTCCACGGGGCGGATGGTGGCACGTTCGCTCATGCCACACGACCCGTGCGTGAGATGAGCCGCGCGCTCAGGTTCAGGAGCAGCACCAGCACCACCAGCGCCAGCGCCGCGCCCCACGCGCGGTTGACGAGCGCTTCGGTGGGCGAGGTCACATCGTTGAAGATCTGCACCGGCAGGGAGTTCATGAAGCCCCCCAGATTGAAGCTGGTCTTGTAGGTGAACGCGGCGGTGAACAGCAGCGGCGCCGTCTCGCCGGCCGCGCGCGCCACCGCCAGCAGGCTGCCGGTCACCAGCCCCGCGCGCGCGGTCGGCAGCACCACGCGCGCCACCATGCGCCAGCGCGGCGCGCCCAGCGCCAGCGCCGACTCGCGCAGCGCGTCCGGCACCAACAGGAGCACCACCTCCGCCGAGCGTGTCACTATCGGCAGCATCAGCAGCGCGAGCGCCAGCGAGCCCTTGTACCCCGCGAAGCTCGTGCCGGTGCCCACGATCAGCACGATGTAGATGAACAGCCCGAAGAGGATCGACGGCACGCCGGTGAGCACGTCCACGAAGAAGCGCACCACCTTCGCCAGCCAACTGTCCTTGCCGTATTCGACCAGCCACAGCGCCACCCCGATCCCGACCGGCACCGCGATCGCCGACGCCAGCGCGACCATCACGATCGTGCCGAGCAGCGCGCTCCGGATGCCACCCACGCCCTTGTTCGCGAAGAAGCTCTGGCCGGTGGGGTCGGTTGTGAAAAAGCTCGCACTCCACGCGGACAGGCCCTTGTGCACCAGGTAATAGAGGATCAGCACCAGCGGCACCAGCGCCACCACGGTCGCGCCGAGCATCGCCCCGCGCACCGCGCGGTCTTTGAACTTCCTGCGCCCACTCAGCGCCAGGCGTGCCAGGCGATCCTCGCTCATCGCCCGCCCCCGCCCCCGCTCCCGCCCCCGGTCGCGGTCGCGGCTGCGGCCGGCGGCGGGGCGAGCGGCTGCGCCCCCGGCTCCGGCTCCACGTTTGCCGTGGGACCGCCGGTGCGGCGCCCGGCCCTGATCACGAACAGGCGCGCCAGCGCGTTGACGATCAGTGTCAGTACGAACAGCACGAGGCCCGCCGCGAAGAGCGCCGAGCGGTGCAGCCCGGTGGCCTCGCCGAACTCGTTGGCGATCACCGCCGCCAGCGTGTAGCCCTGTCCGAAGAGGTGTTTGCCCAGCTGCGGCGCGTTGCCGATCACGATTGTCACCGCGATCGTCTCGCCGATCGCGCGGCCCAGGCCCAGCATCGCGCCGCCCACGATGCCCGAGCGGCAGTACGGCAGCACCGCCATGCGGATCATCTCCCACCGGGTCGCGCCCAGCGCGAGCGACGCCTCCTTGTGGTCGGCCGGCACGGTGGCCATCACCTCTCTGGAGATCGCGCTCACGATCGGGAGGATCATGATCGCGAGGATCAGCCCCGCGATGAAATAGTTGGGGATCGTGACCACGCCGCCGCCGATGAACGGCACGAAGCTCAGCCGATCCGCCACCCACTGCTCCGCCGGCTGCAGCTTGGGGGCCAAAAAGAAGATGCCCCACAGCCCGTACACGACCGACGGGACCGCCGCCAGCAGCTCCAGCAGGATCGTCAGCGCGCCCCGCGCCACGCGCGGGCACAGCTCGCTGAGGTACAGCGCCGCCGCCACCGCCACCGGCACGCCCATCAGCAGCGCCAGCCCCGAGGTGATGAGCGTGCCCACCACGAGCGGCAGCGCGCCGAACTGTTCGGCGTTGACGTTCCAGTTGTTGGTGAACACGAAGCCCACCACGCCGAACTTCGAGAACGCCGGCTGCGCCTGGCCGACGAGCCGCACGAAGAAGAACACGATCAGCCCGAGGATCGCCAGCGCCAGCGCGCTCAAGCCGTACCTGAGCACGCGGTCCGGCATGCCCGTCCACGTCGAGCGCTCCAGCGCGGATGCTTCGAGCGGCCAACGCCGGCCACCGGCCTGGATCGCGCCGCTGCTCGATGGGAGCGCCACAAACCCAGTGTCACGCAGGGCGGCGCGCGCTGCGTGAATATACAGTGAACGCCTCGGTGCCGGTGCCGCAGCCGGAGCCGCCGCCGATGCCGGCGGGCGCGGCCGCGAACGACCTCGCAGTGGCCGCCAACGCCCCCGTGGCGACGAGCGCTGGGGCCCGCTCGTAGGCTTCTGTCCATGAGGCTCAGCCGGCGGCACCACGACAACGGAGAGCTGCCCGCGCTGCTGGAGCGCGCGGCCGAGAACATCGAGCACTCCGGACAGATCATGCGCCAGCTGCTGGCCGGCTATCCCGACAACGCTTCGCTGGGCGCCGAGCTCGTCACGTGCGAGCACGAGGGCGATCGCATCACGCGCGAGATCGTGCGCCGCATGGGCGGCGGCCGGGGCGCGCGCGCCGCGATCGAAGCCGCCGAGGGCCACGCCCTCGCGGGGACGCTCGACGACATCGTCGACCACACCGAGCAGGCCGGCGCGGAGCTCGAGCTGTACGCGGTGGAGGCGCCCAACGAGCAGGCCGTGGCGCTCGCGGAGGTGCTCATGCGCGCCGGCCAGCAGGTCGGCGCGGCGCTGCGCGCGCTCGCCTCGGGGGGCGAGCTGGCTCCCATACTGGCGCAGGTCCACCGCCTGGAGAACGAGGGCGATCAGATCCTGCGCGACGGCGTCGCCTCGCTGTTCGCCAGCGGCACCGATCCAATGGTTGTGATCCGCTGGAAGGACATCTTCGAGTCGCTGGAGGCCGCGCTCGACGCGTGCGAGACCAGCGCGCACCTGATCGAGCGCATCGCGCTCTCCCGACGCATCCGCCGGCGGTTTGCTTCAACCTAGGTGGGGCCCGCACCCATGGTGCTGCTCTCCTATCTCATCGGATTCCTGCTCGCGCTGGCCGCGCCCGCGCACCAGCGCGCCTCCGCGGCGGCCACCGCTGCGACCACCGGCGCGCCCGCGCCGTCCGCCGCGCCGGCGCCCGCGCCGGTGCCCGCCCCGCACGGCATCCACGCGATCAAGCACGTGGTGATCATCATGCAGGAGAACCGCTCCTTCGACAGCTACTTCGGCACCTATCCCGGCGCCGACGGCATCCCGATGGCCCACGGCAAGCCCACGGTGTGCGTGCCCGACCCGCTCCACTCACGGTGCGTGGCGCCCTATCACGACTCCGCCGACGTCAATCACGGCGGTCCCCACGGCCAGGCTGCCGCGATGCTGGACATCGACGGCGGGCTGATGGACGGCTTCATCACCAGCGCCCAGGAGGGGAAGGGCCAGCCGTGCACCAATCCCGACGATCCCGTGTGCACGATCCCCGGCGAAACCGACGTGATGGGCTACCACGACGGCGGCGAGATCCCCAACTACTGGGCCTACGCGCACAACTTCGTGCTCCAGGACCACATGTTCGAGCCCAACCTCTCCTGGAGCCTGCCCGCGCACCTGTTCGAGCTCTCCGGGTGGTCCGCGCGCTGCGCGATCGTGGCCGATCCCATGAGCTGCACCAACGCGCTCCAGAGCCCCGCCACCCCGCCCGACTTCAACAAGACCGGCTCGATCCCCGAATACGACTGGACCGACCTCACCTATCTGCTCCACCGCCACCACGTCAGCTGGGGCTACTACGTGTTCGCCGGCGGCGAGCCCGACTGCGAGGACGACGAAGACATCACCTGCGCGCCGGTCGGCCAGAACGCCACCACCCCCGGGATCTGGAACCCCCTGCCCTACTTCAACACCGTCAAGGAAGACGGGCAGCTCTCCAACATCCAGTCGCTCTCCAACTTCTACGCCGCCGCGCGCGGCGGCACGCTGCCCTCGGTCTCCTGGATCGTGCCCAACCAGAAGGTCTCCGAACACCCGCCCGCCTCGGTCTCCGCCGGTCAGGCCTACGTGACCAGCGTGATCAACGCGATCATGCGCAGCTCCGACTGGTGGAGCACCGCGATCTTCGTCTCCTGGGACGACTGGGGCGGCTTCTACGACCACGTGGTGCCGCCCCACGTCGATCAGAACGGCTACGGCCTGCGCGTGCCCGGCCTGCTGATCAGCCCCTACGCGCGCGCCGGCCTGATCGATCACCAGACGCTCAGCCACGACGCCTATCTGAAGTTCGTCGAGGACGACTTCCTCGGCGGCGAACGGATCAACCCCGCCACCGACGGGCGCCCCGACCGGCGGCCCGACGTGCGCGAAACCCTGCCCCAGCTGGGCGATCTGGCGCGCGATTTCGACTTCAACCAGCCGCCCACCCCGCCGTACCTGCTGCCCACCCACCCGCATCCGTGGTCGATGCCCGCCGCCTTTCGCCTGCGCCTCTCCGGCACCCCCCTCAGCCAGACCCCGCGCTTCCACGGCGGCGCGCTCGTGGCCAGCGCCACCTGCGCCACCAGATGCAGCCTGACCACGGGTGGCTACCTCGCGATCGCCGGGCCCGACGGCGCGCGCCCCCGCCTGGGCGCGCGCCATCTCCTCTTCGCCGGCCGCCGCCGGTTCCGCGTGCCCATCGCCCGGCCCGCGCGCACCGCGCTCGCCGCCACGCTGGCCACCCACCGAGCCGTGTGGGCGCACCTGACCCTCACCGCCACCCGGCCCGGCTCGCGCGAAGACACCGTCAGCGCCACGATCCGCATCCGACTGCGCCCCTGATCGGCCCGCGCGCCCGATCCGCTCGGCGCGCCCGTTTGGCCCGGCCCGCCCGATCCGCGCGATGCGCCCGTTTGGCCCGGCCCGCCCGATCCGCCCGATGCGCCCGTTTGGCCCGGCCCGCCCGGCGCCGGCTGAGTGCCCGGCCCGCCCGCGGGGTCGCGTTCGGCATCATTCGGCGAATGTCCGAGCCCCCCTCGCGCCGCCGCATGTTCGAAACGCGCAGCCACGTGTGGCGCGATGCGGGGCTGATCGGCGAGCTGAGCCCCCAGGTGGCGCGCCGCGCGAGGATCGAGGGGCTCGCGCTGTTGGCCGCGTTCGTGGGGGTGGTGGTGGTCTACAACAACCGCCAGGACCTGCTGGGGATCGACACCGCGCACAGCCGCCACGCGCACCCCGAAGTCGACTCGCTCGTGCACGTGGTGGTGGTGCTCACCCTGCTCATCCTGGGCTGGGCGGTGGCGCGCGACGCCGGGCGCGCGCTGCGCCCGCTGTTCTTCAGCCGCATGGAACCGGCCACCGCGGGCACCGCCGGATTCCTGATCCGCCTCACCACGGTGGTGGTCACGCTGTTCATCGCGCTCCAGGTGGCGGGGGTGCAGGCGCGCACGCTCGCGGTCGGCGGCGCGGTCACCGCGGTGATCGTGGGGCTCGCCGCGCAGCAGACCCTCGGCAACCTGATCGCCGGACTGGTGCTGCTGAGCGCCCGCCCGTTCCGCGTGGGCGAGCAGGTGCGCCTGCTCTCCGGGCCGCTGGGCGGCCAGATCGAGGGCGTCGTGAGCTCGCTGGGGCTGCTCTACACGACCCTCGCCACCGGCGGCGAATCGGAGTCGGTGCAGGTGCCCAACAGCGCCGTGCTCGCCGCGGCCGTCTCGGTGCAACGCTCGCGCGCCCACCAGGGCGGGGTCCCACACGTCGCGCCGGACCCCCAACGCGATCCGGCCGACTCCGAGCGGCAGGATCAGGGGCGCGCGAGCGAGTCGTCCTCGCGCAGGCGGTAGTGCAGGAAGAGCTGGCCGCCACCCTCCAGCACGCCCGCCAGCTCCATCTGAGCCGGCCGCGCGGGCGCCGCGCCCGCCACGATCCCCAGCGCCTCGCCCGCCCCATCGCCGCCGGCGAGCGTGGGCGCCAGCGACAGGAAGAGCTCATCGATCAGCCCCTCCACCAGCAGCTGCCCGTTGAGGTGCGGCCCGCCCTCGCACAGCAGCGTGCGCACGCCGAACCGCTCGCCCAACGCCGCCACCGCGCCCGCCAGGTCCAGTCGGCCCGCGCGGGCGCAGCGCACGTACTCGACCTGCGCCGCGCCTCCGTCCGCGATCGTGCCGTCCGAGGGGGTGACGATCGCGACCCTCGCCTCGGGCTCGGCCAGCAGCGGGATCCGCTCGGGGTCCAGTTGAAGCGTCGAGGACACGATGCACGCCAGCGGCTCCGCCGCCAATCCCCGCTGCACCCTCCGCCGCCGGCGCTCCCCGCTGCGAATCATGCGGCCGTATCGCTCCGTGCGCGCGGTGCCCGCGCCGACCAGCACACCGTCCACCGCCGCCCGCAGCGCGTGGAAGAGCGCGTGGTCCGCCTCGTTGCCCAGCGGCCCCGATCTCCCCGAGATCGTGGCGTGCCCGTCCACGGTGCTCACCATGTTGAGCGCCACGCGCGGGCGCGCCACGCGGTCCGACGCGGCCACGCGGTCCGACGCGGCCACGGGGTCCGGCGCGGCCACGGGGTCCGGCGCGGTCACGGGGTCCGGCGCGGTCACGGGGTCCGGCGCGTGCGGGTGCTCCGACGCCGGCCGGTGCGGTTCGCCGAATGCGAAGCGCTCGACCGCCTGCTCCGCGCTCCACGCCTCCTCGCGGGGCGGCGGGAAGAGGCGGCTGAGGGTCGGCGTGCGCGGTGGCTGCTCCACGGTGGCCCGCGAGATATATCAGCGCCTGCCCCGCGCCCGCCCCGCGCACGTGATACCTTCGAGGGGTCTCGCCGGCCCTGAGGGCCGGGAAAAAGCAGTGCAGCGGGCGCGCAGGTCTTTTGCTCCTCCGCGTAGCAGCACGCACACACCGCGGAGGAAATCCGACATGGCCACAGGCACAGTGAAGTGGTTCAGCGACGACAAGGGGTTCGGCTTCATCACACCCGATGAAGGCGACAAGGACCTGTTCGTCCATCACAGCGGCATCAACGCGGAGGGCTATCGGTCCCTGCGCGAGGGCGCCAAGGTGTCCTACGACGCCGAGCAGGGCGACAAGGGCCCCAAGGCCGTCAACGTCACGCCGCTCTGATCACACCACCACCCGCGCGGGGGCGCGGGACCCTTCCGGGACCTCCAGCGCCTAATATTTCGGGCCCGCCCCCGAACGGGTAACCCCTTTCCCCAGCCGGGGGCGCCTCGCTGGGCACCCCGATCGAGCATGTCGAGCGACGCGACCACATTCCCGCTGGCAGACGCGCTCGCCGAGGCGCCCCGCCGCGCGCCACGCCCACCCGCGCCCCGCCTGCCCCGCTTCTCGGTGGCGCGCGATCGCGCGCGGCGCCAACGCGCCACGGTGCTGGCCGCGCTCGTGGTGATCGTGCTGTGCACCGGCGCGATCGTGCTGGCCGCCGCCGACCGTCCCAGTCTGCTGGCCGCCACCACGCAGCCCCACTTCTTCCCGCGGTGGATGGCCGGGCCGCTGGGCGGCATCTGGCCGGCGCTCACGCGCAACGGGATGGTGCTGAAAGACCTCTTCTCCTCCGCGCTGGTGGTGATGTTCGCGTGCTGGGTCGTGGCGGTGAAGCGCGCCGCGCACATCCGCGCGCGCTGGGCGATCTCCGCGCTGCTGGCGGTGAATGCGATCCTGCTCCTCGCCCCGCCACTCGCGCTCACCGACGTGTTCAACTACATCAACTACGCGCGCATGGAGGTGGTGCACCACCTCAACCCCTACACCACGATCCCCACGCTGGAGCCCCACAGCGACCCCAGCTTCGCGCTCAGCAACTGGCACGGCCTGCTGAGCCCCTACGGACCGCTGTTCACCCTGATGACCCTCGCGCTCGTGCCACTCGGCGTGGCCGGCGCGTTCTGGGCCCTGAAGGTGATCATGGTGTGCGCCAGCCTCGCGATCGCCGCGCTGGTGTGGAGGTGCGCGCGCCTGCTCGGCCGCAACCCGGTGCAGGCGCTGATCTTCACCTCGCTCAACCCCATCGTGCTCGTCTGGGGCCTCGGCGGCGACCACAACGACTTCCTGATGGTGCTGTTCATCATGGCCGCCATCTACCTGCTGCTGCGCGCCCACGCGCTGCCCGGCCTCCGCGCCGGTGCCAACGCCGCCCCGCCGCGCTCCAACGGCCTGCCGGGCGGCCGCCTGGGCGACGCGCTCGCCCGCCTCGCCAACGGTGCCCGCGCGGCGAGGGAGGGCGCCCCCATCGCGCCGGCCAGCGGCGACGGCCAAAACGGCGCCGGCCACGGCGACGGCAACGGCACCGGCACCGGCGAAGCCCTTCCCGGGGCTGGCAACGGGCACGGCGGCAACGGCCATGCCGGCAACAGCATTGGCAACGGCAACGGCATTGGCAACGGCAACGGCAACGGTAGCGGCATT
>WQXW01000038.1 GCA_009781575.1 Solirubrobacterales bacterium | reverse complement strand
TTCGTGGAGGATCGCAGCAACTCCGACGAGGCCTTCGCGCGCGTGCGCGTGCGCCACGGCCTCGGGCGCGCGCTCGAGCAGATCCACCCCGGCGCGCAGTCCAACGTGCTGCGCACCGCGGCGATCCTGCGCGAAGAGGCCGAGGTGCTGGAGGAGCTGCTGGAGGAGCAGTTGCAGGGGCAGGACAGCGTCGCGATCGAGCGGCTCGCGGCGCTGCCGCCGGCGCTGGCGCGCCTGGTGGTGATCCGCCTCGCCGAGCGCGCGGCGGGGGAGCGGCTCGTCCCCCAGGCCGGCGCGCGCGTGGGCGAGATCCTCGAGCTGGCCGCGCGGGGCGGCCGCGCGGAGCTGCACGTGGGCGGGCTGGTGGGCGCGGTGGTGCAGGACGGCCGGCTGCGGATGATCCGCCTGGCGCCGCGATCGAGGCCACGAGCGTGAGCGGCATGGGCCGGATCGCGCGCGCGGCGTCGGCTGTCTGCCTCTCGCAGCGGCCGTTGCGTGTTTTGTTTTGAGGATTGGTTCCGCGCGGAATGAATCCTCTTTTTGAATCCCCCAACGGCGCCGCAGACAGGCGTGTTCGAGGCCGCGCCGGATTGGCCCCGACTAGACTTCGCGTGTCTCGATGCCAGAGCACGTCCTCTGCACCGCACGCGACTCCGCCCGCGATCCCGCCGCCGCCGGCGGCGGCGCGGGCGCCCGCTCGCCCCACGGCGGCTCGCCCCACGCCCATTCGCCCCACCCGGAGGACGGCGAGCTGGGGGCGGTGCTGGTCGGCGCGGAGGAGCTGCAGCGGCGCGTGCGGGAGCTGGGGGAGGAGATCTCGCGCGACTACGCGGGGCGGCGGCTGCTGTGCGTGGGCGTGCTGAAGGGGGCGGTGCTGTTCCTGTCGGACCTGATGCGGTTCATCGACATCCCGGTGGAGGTGGACTTCATGGCGGTGGCGTCGTACGGCTCGGCGACCGACTCCTCGGGGGTGGTGCGGATCCTCAAGGACCTCGACACCGCGATCGAGGGGCGCGAGGTGCTGATCGTGGAGGACATCGTCGACTCCGGCCTCACGCTGCAGTATCTGTTGCGCAACCTGGGCTCGCGCGACCCGGAGTCGCTGGAGGTGTGCGCGCTGCTGCGCAAGCCGTCGCGGAGCAAGGTCGATCTGCGGGCGCGGTACGTGGGCTTCGAGATCCCCGACACCTTCGTGGTGGGCTATGGGCTGGACTACGCCGAGCGGTACCGCAACCTGCCCTACGTGGCGGCGCTGGCGCGGTAGGGGGCCCTCCGGGGAGCGCTCGCATGTCCTGCCCGAGACGGCAAACCACCAGGAAAATGAGGGTGCCGTGGTACGCTGAACCACTGGCGGCCTCTTTCCGATACGGCGCCAGCACACCCAGGATCGAGCCATGAGCCGTTTCTTCAAGAGCGCCGCATTTCCGCTGCTGATCGTGGTGGTGCTGGCGTTCTTCGCCTCCAAGCTGATCCCCTCGGGCGGGGGCAGCGGGCGCGTGCACACCTACGGCACGCTGGTCAGCACCGAGCTGCCCAACCACGAGGTCGAATCGGCGGTGCTGAAGCAGAAAAGCAGCGCGGTCGCGGTCACGCTGATCAACAAAGAAAAATACGAAGTGGGCTACCCGCCCTACGCGGCGCCCCAGCTGATCGAAGAGCTGAGGGCGGGGCACGCGAAATTCAACGTGGAAGCGGACAAGAGCAGCATCTGGCTCGGTCTGCTGACCTACGCGATCCCGCTGATCCTCTTCCTCGGCTTCTGGCTGTTTTTGATGAACCAGGTGCAGGGCGGCGGCTCGCGCGTGATGTCGTTCGGCAAGTCGCGCGCCAAGCGCCTCTCGGCCGACTCGCCCAAGATCACCTTCCGCGACGTGGCGGGCGTGGATGAGGCGGTGGAGGAGCTGCACGAGATCAAGGAGTTCCTGGAGAACCCCAAGAAGTTCCAGGCGCTGGGCGCGCGCATCCCCACGGGGGTGCTGCTGTACGGGCCGCCGGGCACCGGCAAGACGCTGTTGGCGCGCGCGGTGGCGGGTGAGGCGGGCGTGCCGTTCTTCTCGATCTCGGGCTCCGACTTCGTGGAGATGTTCGTGGGCGTGGGCGCCTCGCGCGTGCGCGACCTCTTCGAGCAGGCCAAGCAGAACAGCCCGTGCATCATCTTCATGGACGAGATCGACGCGGTGGGGCGCCACCGCGGCGCGGGCCTGGGCGGCGGCCACGACGAGCGCGAGCAGACGCTCAACCAGCTGCTGGTCGAGATGGACGGGTTCGAGGCGAAGGACAACATCATCATGATCGCGGCGACCAACCGCCCCGACATCCTCGACCCCGCGCTGCTGCGACCGGGGCGCTTCGACCGCCAGATCGCGGTGGATCGCCCCGACCGCAAGGGGCGCGCGAAGATCCTCGAGGTCCACACGCGCGGCAAGCCGCTGGGCAAGCAGATCGACATCGACGCGCTGGCGGGCCAGACGCCGGGCTTCACCGGCGCGGACCTGTCGAACCTGATCAACGAGGCCGCGCTGCTGGCGGCGCGCACCGGCAAGCGCGAAATCTCCCAGGAGGAGCTCGAGGAGGGGATCATGCGGGTGATCGCGGGCCCCGAGAAGAAGACGCGCGTGATGGGCGAAAAGGAGCGGCTGATCACCGCCTACCACGAGATGGGCCACGCGATCGTGGGCCACTTCCTCGAGCACTCCGACCCGGTGCACAAGATCTCGGTGATCTCGCGCGGCCAGGCGCTGGGCTACACGATCTCGATGCCCCAGGAGGACCGCTTCCTGACCACGCGCGCGCAGCTCAACGACACGATGGCGATGACCCTCGGCGGGCGCGCGGCGGAGGAGATCGTGTTCGGCGAGATCACCACCGGCGCCTCCGACGACCTGGAGAAGGTCACCCAGACCGCCAAGCAGATGGTGATGCGCTTCGGCATGAGCGAGAAGCTGGGCCCGCGCGTGTTCGGCCACGACCACGGCCAGCCGTTCCTGGGTCGCGAGTTCTCGACCGAGCCCGACTACTCCAACGAGATCGCGCGCGAGATCGACGGCGAGGTGCTCAGGATCGTCGAGTCGGCCCACCAGCGCGCACGCGACATCCTCACCAGCCATCGCGAGGACCTCACCCGCATCTCCGAAATCCTGGTCAAGCGCGAGACGATCGAGAAGGAGGAGTTCGTGGCGCTGCTGTCGGGCCGCACCGAGGATGAGGTGTTCGGCGCCGACGCCGAGCCCGCCCCGCCCGAGCTGCCCGCGCCGCCGGCGCCGGCGGATCGCCGCGAACGCGAGGCGCCGCGCCCCCTGCCGCGGCCGGGACTGGCGGGCGGCACCGCCGAGCTGCGGGGCACCGACCCCGAGCGGCCCGAGCTGGCCTGAGGACGGACGGCCGGTCCTCGCCACCCGTCGGGTGGCCGCGCTTCTCGTCAAGCCCTGCGCCAGCGCGCGCTCTCGAACACTCCTGTCGGAGGCCCCGTTGGGGGATTCAAAAAGAGGATTGGTTCCGCGCGGAATGAATTCGCAAAACAAAAAACGAAACGCTCCGCACGAGGCGGGTGGATGGTCGCCCCGGGCCGTGACGTTTCGCGTGATGGGCATCGTCAACGTCACGCCGGACTCGTTCTCGGATGGGGGATTGTTCATGGCCGCCGACGCGGCCGTGGAGCACGCGCTCGCGCTCGTGCGCGAGGGCGCGGCGATAGTGGACATCGGCGGTGAATCGACGCGCCCGGGTGCCACGCCTGTGGAGGACCGGGAGGAGCTTCGCCGCGTGCTCGGAGTCGTGGAGGCCGTGGCGGCGGCGCGCTCCGGCAGCCGCATAGAGACCGTGCCGACCGCGCACCCCGGCGCCCAGAGCTCGGCGGACGCCCAGATCTCGCCGGACGCCCAGAGCTCGGCGGACGCCCAGATCTCGATCGGCGCCCAGAGCTCGGCGGGCGCCCAGATCTCGATCGACACCAGCAAGAGCTCGGTGGCGCGCGCGGCGCTCGATGCCGGCGCGGAGCTCGTCAACGACGTGACCGCGCTGCGCGGCGATCCGGCGATGGCCGCGGTGATCGCCGAGCGAGGTGCGCACTGCTGTCTGATGCACATGCGCGGCACCCCGGCCACGATGCAGGCGGACCCCCGCTACGGGGACGTGGTCGAGGAGGTCAAGCGCTTCCTGGCCGAGCGCCTGGAGTTCGCCACCAGCCGTGGCATCGCGCAGGAGCGTGTGCTGCTGGATCCCGGGATCGGCTTTGGCAAGACGCTGGAGCACAACCTAGAACTGCTGGCGCGCCTGGAGGAGCTGACCGAGCTGGGCGCGCCGCTGGTGGTGGGCACCTCGCGCAAGGGCTTCCTGGGCCAAATCGCCGCGCGGGCCGGCGCCCAGGAGCAACCGGTGGGTGTGAGCGAGCGCCTGCCGGGCACGATCGCGACCTGCGTGATGGCGCTCGAGCGGGGGGCGAGCGTGTTTCGCGTGCACGACGTGGCGCCGGTGCGCGCGGCGCTGGCCACCGCTGGTGCTACCTTGGGCGCGAGATGGACCGCGAGGAGCACGACGAACGTGAGGGGCTGAGCGGGGACGGTCAGGAACGGCCGCGCCGGGGCGGGCGGGGGGAGCCGGAGGACGGGTTCGAAGAGGAGCTCGAGGGCGAGGTCGAGCACGACATCGAGCGCGAGGAAGCGGAGGAGGACGAGGAGGACGAGCGCGAGGAGGCGCTGGAATCGGTCACGCTCGAGATAACGGGGCTGTCGCTGTACACCCACCACGGCGTGAGCGAGGCCGAGCGCGAGGTGGGCCAGCGGCTGATGCTCGATCTGCGCCTGGACCTGGGCGAAGTGGACGCGACCAACACCGACCGCGTGGAGGACACGGTCGACTACGGGGAGGTCTGCCAGCTGGTGGCGCTGGTGGCCCAGCAGCGCTCCCACCGCACGCTGGAGCGGCTGTGCAGCACGATCGCGGACCGCCTGATCGGCGACTACGAGCTGGAGGGGGTGTGGGTGAAGGCCACCAAGCCGGAGCCGCCGATCCCGCTGGCGGTGGAGGAAGTGTCGGTGGAGGTCTGGCGCGAGGCCGGCGAATAGCCGAGCCGGTGCCGGTGCCGGGTGAGCCGATGACGATGCCAGCCGAGCCCGTGCCGGCTGAGCCGGTTCCGGTGCCGGCGGAGCCCGTTCCGGTGCCGGCGGAGCCCTGCTTGCCGGTGCGCAGGGCGCTGCTGGGGCTGGGCTCCAACGTGGGCGAGCGGCGGGTTTGGCTCGAGCGGGCGGTGGCGGCGCTGCCGGGCGTGGGCGTGCGCCCCACGCGGAGCTCTTCGCTGTACGACACCGACCCGGTGGGGGAGGTGCTGGACCAGCCGGCGTTCCTGAACGCGTGCGTGCTGGCGGACACGTCGCTGGAGCCGCTGGAGCTGCTGGACGCGGCCAAGCGCGTGGAGCGCGAGCTGGGGCGCCCGCAGCGGGGACGCCGTCACGGCCCGCGGCCGATCGACATCGACATCCTGCTGCTGGGCGAGCTGGAGCTGTCCCACGAGCGCATGACGCTCCCGCACGAACAGGTGTTGAACCGCCGGTTCGTGCTGATCCCCGCGCTGGAGCTGGACTTCGAGCTGGGGGTGCCCGGCGGGCCGCGCCTGGCGGACGCGCTGGCGGCGCTGCCCCCCGACGAGGGCGTGCGCTGGGCGGGGCCGCCACTGGCGCTGCCCGCCTGAGCGCGCGTGCCCACCCGGCGGTGGGTGTGGCTCTCGTGGAGGACGAGCATTCCGCTCGCTGAAGCGGTTCTCTCGGCGGGGAGTACCACGTCCGACGCGGCGCGGGTGGCCGCGCTTTCCCGTCAAAGCCTTACACCGCGGCGCGGCCTCGAACACTCCTGTCGGAGGGACCGTTGGGGGATTCAAAAAGAGGATTCATTCCGCGCGGAACCAATCCTGAAAACAAAACACGCAACGGCCGCTGCTCGCCCGACACCGCTGGAGCGAGCGCCCGCCCGGAGCTCGACCCGTGGGGGCGTGCTCGTCCCTCGAGAAGAGCCACACCCAATTCAACCGCGGGCGGGAGGAGCGCTCAGCGAACCACGATCTTGCCGCGCATGCCGAGCTTCACGTGGATGGTGCACACGTAGTTGAAGGTGCCCCGTTTGGTGAAGCGCGCGGTGAAGGAGCCGGAGGACTGGGTTTTGGATTTGAAGCCCGAGCCGCTCACGTTGTGGGGCAGGTGTTCGCCCCACTTCCACGTGACGCTTTCGCCCCGTTTGATCGTGAGTGTCCCGGGGTGGAAGCGAAGGCTCTTCAGGGTCACCGTGTGGGTGCCGGCGGTGTGCGCGGTTTTACCGGACGCCGGCGCGGGGATCGCGATCGCGAGGGTCGCGGCCGCCGGGATTGCGATTGCGGCGGCGAGTGTGCCAAGCGCTCGTGCGCTCGTTGCTCGTGCTCTCATGGGTCGACGCTCCTTCCGTGCCTCACGTTGAACGCGTTGGACGAAGACAAGAGGTTTCCAACAGCAACAACGACCCCACGGCAGCGCCCACTCTTCCCATGTGCATGTGGGGTCACGCGGCGCCGGTGGCGCTCCAGCCGGCCAGGCGCATGAGCGTGGCGTTGTCGACGCCGTGCCCGGAGATGATGCAGGCGTGTCCGCTGCGGGTCCAGGTGATCGTGGGGACGCCGTTGACGTTCAGCAGCCGGTAGGGAACCCCGCCGTGCCAGACCACGCGACCGCCCGGCGCGGCGGGCGCGCGGCCGCCGACGATCGCATAGCCCACGCGAGTGCCGGCGGGGCTCTCGTAGAACACCGTGGTCACCGATTGGCCGGCGATGCGATCGACACGCGCACCGGAAGCGCTCCACGCGCTGCCCCAGTAGGAGGGGAAGTGGATGCCTTCGGTGGAGACGTTGAGCCACGCGGGCGCGCCGCTCTGGCGCGGGGGCGCCGCGATCGTGGCGGCGCGCACGGTGGGAGCGGTGGCTTGGGCGAAGGTGAGGCCCGAGGTGCCGCCGCCCACCAGCAGCCCCACGACGACCGCGGCGGCCACCAGCGCCGCCGCGGCACCGGCGAGGGCCGGGCCGAAGGCCACGCGGGCGGTGGGCACCGCCGGCCGGCGACGGCGGGGGCGCGGGGACGTGCGCGCCAGCTCCTGGACCCGCTCGTGCAGCTCCCGTGGCGCGCGCTGGTCGGCGGCGCGGCTCAGAGCCACAGCGCGCCGCTGAACGTCGAGCTCGCCGGCCAGCTCCGGTGAGCCGTCGATCTGCGCCTGCACGCGCGCGCGACGGTCGGCCGGGAGCGAGCCGTCGGCGAGCGCGGTGAGGTCCGACTGGATATCGCCTGGCAGATCGGTCGTTGTCATGTCATTGGGTCCCCTGCTTGGCAAGACTCCCCGCGGGGCCGGCGCCTTCCCGTCGCGAGGACCCCCGCGGCGCCGCTGCGCCGCCACGGCGCTGGGGCGCCTCGGCCCGGGCGGGGGCCTCGTCGGGCGCGGGCGCCTCGAGCGCGTCCACCACCTGGCGGCGCGCGCGGAACAGCCGGGTGGTGATCGTGGCCTCGCGCGCGCCCAGCACGCGGGCGGCCTCGCGGTAGGAGAGCCCCAGCATGTCGACCGCGACGAGCGCCAAACGAAAGTCCTCGGGCAGCGAGGAGATCGCCTCGTAGAGGCCGTGCACGTCGAGGGCCTCGTCGGGACGGCCCATCGGCTGGCGATCGACCACCACCACCTCCTCCAGCGTGGCGGAGGTCACCGGGCGGCGCTTGGTGGTGCGCCGGGTGGTGAGGAAGGTGTTGCGGAGCACCCGCATCAGGTACGACAACTCGTCGTCGCCGCGCAGGGTGCGGGGCTTGGCGAGCACCCGCGCGAAGGTCTCCTGGACCAGATCCTCGGCGTCCTCGCGCGAGCCGCACAGCGACCACGCCGCACGGTAGAGCCGATCGATGTGCCGGGTCATTGACTGCGGATCGAGGGCGCGCACTCGTGGGGGTCCTCTTGGTGGGTCCGGCGCGACGGCCGGAGGCGTCGATGCGATTGCTGCCGAGAGCCGACTCTAGCGCCTCCGCGAGCATCCGTGTGGATGCGCTCCGGCCCGGCGCCGGCCACCGGCCTCTGCGCGCGCGGCGCAGCGGCCCTTTTGGCGGCCATCTGAGTGGACATTTTGGCTCCAGCGCGGGAACAATCGGTCGCGACCGGCGTCATAGGTCCTAGAGGGGGTGCGCGCAGTCGGCCGGCGCGCGCCTCGCGGCAAGGTCACATCAGAAGCGAAAGGCGGGGCGAGGGTCGTGAGATTGCGCAGGCGCTACCTACCGCTGGCGGCGGCGGTTGGCGCAGCGATCGCGGTGGTTCCGGCCGTGACGGGTCTCGCCAGCTCCGCGACCGTGCAGGGCACGAGCCAGATTACGTGGTCGCCGGAAAAGGTCACTCTCGGGGCCCCCGGGTCGGTGATGTTCGAAAACCCGAGCGGGATCCCCCACGGCATCGTCTGGAGCGGGGGCCCCGAAACCCCCTCCTGCGAATCCGGCGTTCCCGTTGACAGCTCGTCGAGCAGCAACTGGAAAGGATCGTGCACCTTCACCAAGGAAGGCACCTACACCTACTACTGCTCCTACCACGGCATGAAAATGTCGGGCACCATCACGGTCGGCACTCCGACACCCACGGCTACCACAGAACATGCCACGGGGGTCACCGAAACTGGAGCCACGCTCAACGGCACCGTGAATCCTCAGGGCCAGGCCACCTCTTACTACTTCGAATATGGCCCAACGACCGCATACGGGAGCAAAACGACCGAAACGTCGGCTGGGAGCGGCAGCGCCGGCGTGGCTGCGTCCGCGGCGGTGACCGGCCTCACGCCGCACACCCCATACCACTTCCGGCTGGTCGCGGTGTACGGGGCCGCCAACACCACTGTGCCGGGCCCCGATCTGACGTTCGAAACCACCGCATCCCCTGGCACTCCCACCGCGACCACGGAACAGGCCACAGGGGTCACCCAGACGGAAGCCACGCTCAACGGCAGCGTGAATCCCGAAGGGCAGGCCACCTCCTACTACTTCAAGTACGGCACCACCACCGCGTATGGGAGCGAAACGACCAAGACGGAAGCCGGTAGCGGCCGCACGGCTCAGCCCGTTCACGCGACGCTGACCGGGCTCTCGCCGGGCACCCCCTACTACTACCAACTCGTGGCCGTTTACGGAGCGGGCACGACAGCACCAGGCGAAGGGATGTCGTTTACCACGCTGGCCCAGACCACCACGACCACCTCGACCAGCTCGACCACCTCGACCACCTCGACCTCCACCGGCCAGCCGCCGGCTCCCACCAGCACAACCTCGACCACGACGACGAGAACCAGCTCCACGCCGGTCGGCGAAGAAGGCGAATCGCCCGGGGGAGCCTTCCAGCTCGCCTCCACCCAGAAGGGCGGAGTGGTGCGCGGTTCGGTGGAGATCTCGAGATCCGGTGTCGGCGGGCGCCTCCAGATCGAACTGCTGGCCGCGAGCGCCTCGCTGGCAAAGGCCAAGAAGAACAAGCACGGCGCGCCGGTGCGGGTGGGCACACTGGTGCGCACGGGGCTGCGCGCCGGCAAGGTCTCGTTCTCGGTTATGCTCAGCCCGAGGGCCGAGGGCGCGGTGCGCCGCCACCATCGCTTGGCCGTGACCGTGAAGCTGACGATCACGCCGACTCACGGCAAAGCGCTCGTGATGAGCCGCTCCGCGGTGGTGCGCCGATGAGGGCGGGCTGCGGATCGCCAGCGAGAGGGCTCCCCGGCTGAGGGAGAGGGTGCGGGATGCCCCAGGGGCGGCGCCCGCCAGTGGCACGGGCCATGCGGGCGCCGCTCCGCTCGTG
>WQXW01000037.1 GCA_009781575.1 Solirubrobacterales bacterium | reverse complement strand
CGGCGCGTGGGACTTCGTGGCGATCATCCGTGTGCCCGACCACGAGCAGCTCGCCGACGTGGTCACCGGCGGGGTGGGCGCGCTGCCGGGGGTTGTGCGCACGCAGACGATGGTGGCGTTCGCCGCCTACTCGCGCCACGACCTCGAAGCGCTCTTCGCGATCGGTCAGTAGAGCCCGGTCGCGATCGGTCGGTCAGTGGACCCCGGTCGCGGTCCTCGGTGGCTCCGGTCGCGGTCGGTCGGTGGACCCGTTTGGCCGGCTGGCCAAGATTCGGGTACGCTACCGCTGTGCCCGAGGGCGATCTGCAAGAGGCCACGCGGAGCACGGCGGCGCCGGGCGCGGGGCTGACCGAGCGCGAGGACTTCCGCGCCACCAGCGACCCCGCGCTGCAGGGCGGCGAGGGCCGCGGGGTCGAGCTGCTGAGCTGCCGCCAGCTGTATCAGTTGTGGGAGCGCCAGCAGTGGGCGACCCAGGATCTCGACTTCGCCCAGGATCGCGTCGACTGGCACGAGCGGATCGAGCCCGACGAGCGGTACGCGCGCATGTACGGGCTGAGCTCGTTCTTCGTGGGCGAGCAGCGCGTGGCGGCCGAGCTGGGGCCGATGATGTGGGCGTGCCCCGCGGAGGAGGAGCGCGTGTTCCTCTGTACCCAGATCGCCGACGAGGCCCGCCACGTGGCCTTTTTCGACCGCTTCTACTCGGAGGTGGGCGTGCTGGAGGCCGACCACCTGGAGGGACGCCTGCAGGAGACGAGCGAGCACCTCAAAGAGGAGTTTGGCGCGCTGTTCGATGAGATGCTCCACCGCCGGGTGGTGCGCCTCGCGCAGGAGCCGCAGGACACCGAGGCGCTGGTGGAGGCGGTCACGATCTACCACATGGTGATCGAGGGCATGTTGGCGCTCACCGGCCAGCACTTCATCATCGACTACAACGAACGCATGGGCACGCTGCCGGCGTTCGTACAGGGATTCACCAACGTGGCGCGCGACGAGCACCGCCACGTGGCGTTTGGGGCGCGCTTCTTGCGCGACATGGTGGCCGCGGACGAGCGCCACCGCACCGCGATTCAGCGCACGCTCGCGGAGGTGGCGCCGGTCGCCGACGGCGTGCTGCGCCCCAACTGGGTGGACCCATCCGAAGACGACCTGGAGCTCTTTGGCGTGCGCATCTCCGAGACGCGCGCGTTCGCCGCCAACGCCCTGCAGCGGCGCCTGCGGGCGATCGGCCTGGGCTGAGCGCGCGCACTCCTACACTTCGCGGGCAATGGCCGCGATCCCGCTGAAGCCCGCCTACGGGCCCACGCTCGGGCGCCTGCTCTCCGAGCGGTGGCGCGTGGCGTCGCGGCCGGCTCGTGCGCTGGCGCTGGCGGCGCTGGGCGGTGTGATCGCGCTGGTGGTGGCCGCGGTGCTGACCGTGCAGCCGGCGAGCTTCAGTCGGGGCGGACCGGTGCCGTTCGGCTTCCGCTACGCCGGCCTCTACCGCACCGCGCCCCAAGCGGGCGGCTATGTGCGCGTGGCGCGCCACCTGCACGGCCACCTGGAGGACTCCTTCGAAGTGGCGCCCCTGCGGTTGCCGCCCTACCGCACGAGCCTCAACGTCGAGTTTCCGCTGTACGCGCCCACCGTGGTGGCCACGCTCCAACGCCGGTACGGCCGCGCGTTCCGCCTCGACGGCGAGGGGCCCTCGCTGTCGGACTGGAGCTCGGCCTACAACGTGTTCTACACCGTCCAGGTCGAAGGCCACGACATGTACGGCCGCGACGTGCTGATGCTGCCCGAACGCCACCGCGCGCGTGCGGGGGTGCTGATCGCGATGCTGATGGCGTTCGGCGAGAACCACCTGCTCACCTACCCCCTGCACGTGGGCGGCAGCGGTGTGCTGCAGCGCCCGCTGGAAAGCTTCCGGCTGGGCTGAGGTCGGGCGCGCGCCCGCGCTACGGCCCGTGGCCTACGGCCCGGCGGCCGTGGTTGGCGCTGGCGCGGGCGCTTCTTCCGCCGGCGTGGCGGCGCCAGCGGCGTTTTCGGAGCCACTCGGGGCGGCGCTTTCGGATTCGCCTTCGCTGGGCTGCGCGCTGCTGGTGATGGAGGTGGTGGTTTCGGTGGTCTGCGTGGTGGTGGGCGGCGCAGGAGCGGCAGCGCCGGAGGCGGGCGCTGTGGCTTCGCCGGCGGGCGTCGCGTGGGTGTCCTCCCCCGTGACGACCGCGCCGCTCGCCGCGGAGTGGGTGGCTTGCGTCGGTGGAAGAGGCGCCGTTTCGGTGGTCAGCTGGGTTGCGGGCGCGTCGGGTGCCTTGGCGGTGGTGGCGCCGGCGGTGGTGCCGCTCTGCGGCGTTGCGCTCTTGATGAGCGGCGGCGCGGTGGCGGCAGTCGCGGCGGGCGGAGGCGTCGCGGTGGTGGCCGACTTCGAGAGCCCGGGGCCCGTGGCGCGACCGCGTCGATTGGCTGCCGACGCGACCGCGTGCGGGCGAGACGGCGGGGCCGCGTGGGCGGCGGGCGTGGTGGGTTGCGCGATGGCGCGCACAACCACGATCGGCTGGGCCCGTCCGCCGGCTGCGGCGCTGGCCGCGCCCAGCTCCGCGCGGGGCGGCTGGCGGTGGTGGCCCGCGGTGGCGTGGTCGGCCTCGACGGCGCCGGCGGTGACCAGCGCGGCGGCGGCGAGCCCCGCGACGGCCTTGGTGGCCATCGCGCCGGCCCCGGCGGTGATCAGGCTCCCGGCGGCGCCCGTGCCGCCGGCTCCGGCGGCGGCCGCGCCGGCCCCGGCGGTGCCCGCGCCGGCGACGTGCGCGCTGCCGGCCCCGGCGGTCGAGCCGAGCTTGGAGAACAGCAGTTTGCGGATCACGAAGAACGCGCCCACGGGCATGACGGCGGCGAGCGCGAGGTTGTTGGACTTCAGCTGCTTCTGGAAGGTGCGACAGCGGGTGCAGGTGCGCACGTGGCGCCGCGCGGGCGGGCTGAGGCGCATGAGGCCCTCGGCCACTTCGCCCAGCTCGACGCGCACTTCCTCGCAGCTGAGCTTGCGCGCCTCGGCGGCCTCGGCGAGCGACACACGGGCGCGCACCAGCAACGACTTGACGCTGGGCACGGTGGTCTCCATCACCTCGGCGATCTGCTCGTAGGAGAGCGCGTCCATCTCGCGCAGCAGCAGCGCGGTGCGCTGGCTCTCGGGCAGCTGCTGGACGTCGGCGATCAGCTGGCGGAAGCTCTCGCGCCGCATGACTCGCTCACCGGTCGACAGCCCATTGTCGGCGTAGTGGACGTCCATCGAGTCGACCCCGATCGCGCTGGCCCGGCGCAGGTGGTTGAGCGAGCGGTTGCGCGCGATCCGGTAGAGCCACGGGCGGACGTTGATGGGACGCTCGTCGGCGAGCACCGCGTTGAACGCGGCCGCGAACACGTCCTGGAGCACGTCCTCGGCGTCCTCCTTTGAGCCCACCATGTGGCGGCAGAACGCCAGCAGACGCGCGTTGTAGCGCGAGAAGAGCGTCTCGAAGGCGGCGTGCTGACCGCGGCGGGTGAGCGCGATGAGCCGCTCGTCGCTCTGCAGGCGCAGCAGCGGAGAGGGACCATGAAGGCCCGCAAGAACTGGCTGGTTTAGTGCTGAGACCTCCACGGACGGTCCGATCTGCTAGCTCCTAGCTCTCTGGCGGAATAGACACCGTAGCAACGGGTTAGTTGCGAGAAGGTTAGCCACCATTTGCGTGATCCAGCCATTTAGGCGGCATTTACCGGCCGCGTGCGCCCGAGACGCGGTCGCGGGGGCGCACCGGGCTACGATCTCGGGGGCCCGGGTAGACAAACTGGCAAAGTCGGCAGACTTAAAATCTGCGGCCCGCGAGGGCGGTGCGGGTTCGAGTCCCGCCCCGGGTATGAACCACCGGGTCAGGAGCGCGGCAGCGCCAGGCGGTGCGAGCGCGCGATGCGCGCAGCCAGGTGCTCCTCGACGCCGACCTCCGCGGCCACCCGCGGCCAGCCGGCCACTACATCGGCGATCTCGGCGAGGATCGCGTCGGCGCGCCCGCGGGTGAGGCCGGCGTGGCGCGCGACCGCGCGCAGGTCCGCGACGCTGAAACCGTCGCGCTTGCCGTTGACGGTCATCTGGTGGGTGTCGAGCCAGCGGTTGCCGGGGCTCCACGCCCAGATCACGTCGTAGGCTGGCGCGAGCCGCCAGACTCCCTCGCGGTCCATGAGCAGGGCGACGTTCTTGACGTGGTCGTCCTGATTGCGAGCCACGATGTTGAAGACCATGCGCCGGAACTGCTGCTCGACCACGGGCGTGGGCAGCTGGAGGCGGCGGATCAGCAGCATGAGCTGCTCGTAGCTGTAGGTGCCGGGCTCGTTGTAGCTGAGGTGCTCCAGCGCGGCCGCGGTCTGCATGTGGAGCTTGCCGCCGCCATCTGGCCGGTCGAAGCGGCGGGTCATGAAGTGGCGGCGGCCGTGCTCCTCGAGCAGCCGGCACTCGGTCATGTCGATACCCGCGGCGCGCGCCATGCGCGCGTAGGCGTACTCGACCGCACCCCACCCTCGCGGGTCGGTCAGTTCGTGGTCGCCGGCGTTGGGGACACCGTCGAACTTGAGCACCCGTTGACGAGCGCAGTGCCCCAGCGGTCGGGGAGCGAGTGGCTCCCCGGCGCGGTCCGGCTCTCGAGGCTCTTGGGATGGCCGCCAGTGGCCCTCCGATAGAGTCGCCTCCCGAGCATGGCTTCCACCGATCAGACCGAGACCGAGGCCGCGCAGGAGCGCGGGACCTTCCACGGCGGGCGCCTGATCGCGCGGCGGCTGCGGGCGCACGGGGTGAGCAAGCTGTTCACGCTCTCCGGCGGCCATCTCTTCTCGATCTACGACGGTTGCCGCGCGGAGGGGATCGACATCGTGGACGTCCGCCACGAGTCCTCGGCGGCGTTCGCGGCGGAGGGCTGGGCCAAGGTGACCCGCCAACCGGGCGTGTGCGCGCTGACCGCGGGGCCCGGGGTGACCAACGGCATGAGCGCAATGGCGAGCGCGCAGGCCAACCACTCGCCGATCGTGGTGCTGGGCGGCAGGGCGCCGGCGCTGCGCTGGGGCCAGGGCTCGCTGCAGGAGATCGACCACGTGCCGTTCGTGCGCCCGCTGTGCAAGCTCGCCACCACCGCGGGGAGCGCCGAGGAGATCCCGGGGCTGGTGGAGGAGGCGCTGGCGGCGGCGCTGGCGCCGCACGGCGGCGGGGCGTTCGTGGACTTCCCGCTGGACCACGTGTTCACGGCAGCGCCGGAGCCCGACTTCGGCGAGGCGCCGGCGCTGACGGGCACCGCGGCGGCGGCGCGCGAGGGCCGTCCGGCGGACGGCCCGCTCATCGAACGCGCGGCGGCGCTGCTGCGCGAGGCGCAGCGGCCGGTGATCATGGCGGGCACCGACCTCTACTGGGGCCACGGCGAGGGCGCGTTGCGCGAGCTCGCGAGCACACTGCGGATCCCGGTTTTCCTCAACGGCCTGGCGCGCGGGTGCGTGCCGGCGGACGATGAGCTGTTCTTCGCACGCACGCGCGGGCAGGCGCTGGCGGGCGCGGACGTGGCGCTGGTGATCGGCGTGCCGCTCGACTTCCGCCTGAACTTCGGCGGGGCCTTTGGCGAGGACACCGCGATCGTGGCGATCGACTCGGCGGAGCCCGACCGGCGCCCCCCGCGCGAGCCCCGGCTCGAGCTGTACGGCGCGTTGCCGGCCACGCTGGAGGACCTGCGCCGGGCGAGCGGCGCGCGACCGCTGGCCAGCGAGGCATGGGTGGGGGGGCTGCGCGAGGCCGAGCGCGAGCGGCGCGAGGGGGAGCGCGCGGAGCTCGAGGACGAGCGCGCGCCGCTGCATCCGATGCGCATCTACCGCGAGCTGGCCGCCGTGCTGGACCGCGACGCGATCGTGATCGGCGATGGCGGCGATTTCGTGTCCTACGCGGGACGGGTGATCGACACCTACGAGCCGGGCTGCTGGCTGGATCCCGGGCCGTTCGGCTGCCTGGGAACCGGCCCCGGCTATGCGCTGGCGGCCAAGCTGGCGCATCCGGGGCGCCAGGTGGTGCTGCTGCTGGGCGATGGCGCGTTCGGTTTCGCGGGCATGGAGCTCGACACGCTCGCGCGCCACGGCGTGAACGTGGTGGCGGTGATCGGCAACAACGGCATCTGGGGGCTGGAGAAGCACCCGATGGAGTTCGTGTACGGCTACTCGGTCGCCGCCGATCTGCGCCCCGGCACACGTTACGAGTTGGTGGCGGAGGCGCTGGGCTGTGAGGGCCAGCTGGTGGAGCGCCCCGACCAGCTGCGCGCGGCGCTCGAGCGCGCGCTCTCCTCGGGACGGCCGGCGGTGGTCAACGTGCTGACCGACCCCGCCGTGATGTACCCGCGCAAGGCCAACCTGGCTTAGAAGTCCGCGCCGCCACCGGTCGGCTCCTTCAAGTCCCCCCCTGCCCGCGTCGCCCGCGTCGCGAGCCCGCACGGGCCCAATCAAAATGCGCATTTTGCGGGATCTGGCGCGGGGCCTCGAACACACCTGTCGGAGGGGCCGTTGGGGGATTCAAAAAAAGGATTCGTTCCGCGCGGAACCAATCCACAAAACAAAAAACGGAACGCTCGGCGCTGGACGGGCACCGAGGGAGGGGGTCCCCACGCGGGCCGCACCCGGGCTGGGCCGCGCCGGGGTCCGCCGCCGCTCAGGAGATCCCCGCGAGGTGGAGCGCGCCGCCCCGGAGAAGATCGTTCTCGGAGACCTCGACCTCGTCGAGCTCGAAGATGGCCAGCGCCTGGCCGAGCAGGATCATGCCGGCCACGATCGTGGGCGCGCGATCGGGGTGGAGTCCCACCACCCGCCGGCGCTGGGCGTCGTCCATATCGGCCAGCCGCGCGAGGAGCAGCTCGATCGTGGCGGCGTCGAGGTGGTAGCCGTGTACGCGACTGGAGTCGTAGGGGTCCAGCCGCTGGTCGATCGCCGCAGCGGATGTGGCGGTGCCGGCCACCGCGATCGCGTGGGCGACCGGCGCGCGTTGCTCGGTGGGGACGCCGGCGAGGAACACCTCCCGGGCGTCACCGGCGAGGCTCTGGAGCTCGTCCGGCAGCGGCGGGTCGCTGTGGATGTGGCGCTCGCTCATGCGCACCACGCCGGCCTGCACGGAGACGTGGAAGCCGGCGGTGTGGTCGTGTCCGATCACGAACTCGGTCGAGCCGCCGCCGATGTCGATCACCGCGGTGGGCTCCGCGGAGGGCTCTCGCCCGCTGATGGCGCCGAGAAACGTGAGCCGCGCCTCCTCATCGCCGCTCAGCACGCGCGCGTCGAGGCGGAACTCCTCGCGCACGCGCTCGGTGAACGAGGAGCCGTCGGCAGCGTCGCGCACCGCGGAGGTGAGCACCGCGAGGTTCGCCTCGCAGCGGTGACGATCGATGATCGCGCGGTAATCGCCGAGCGTCGAGCGCACCCGCTGCACCGCCGCGGGCGACAGCGTGCCGCTCGCGTCGACCCGCTCCCCCAGCCGGGTGACCTCCGAGCGGCGCACGAGCTCCCGCACCGAGCGCGAGGAGGGATCGACATCGGCTATGTACAGACGCGTGGAGTTGGTGCCGATGTCGACCACCGCTACGCGCATGGGCCGGGATCGTAGTGCCTTCCACACGACACTCGCTCACGATGAGGCGGCGTGCCGGGTTTTCAAATTTTCAAATTGGGTGCGGCTCTCCTGGAGGGGCAAGCACTGCCTCTCGAACACACCTGTCGCAGGGGCCGTTGGTGGATTCAAAAATAAGATTCGTTCCGCGCGGAACGAATCCAAAAAACAAAACACGAAACGGCCGGGGCTCGACCGGCGGCGCTGGGAGCGGGCGCCCACCCGGAGCTCGAGCTGTGGGGCGCGCGGGTTTGACCTGGACACCCACACACCTCGTCGGCGTCGCAGGAACCCCCGACTCGCTCGTCGGCGACCCGCGCCCTTGCGCTGCGCGGCCTCTGGGCTAGAATGGTTGGTCCGCCGCGGGGTGGAGCAGTCTGGTAGCTCGTCGGGCTCATAACCCGAAGGTCGCGGGTTCGAATCCCGCCCCCGCTATGCCATGGAAATGAGTGTGTGGAGCAGGTCCCGGGTGACCAGTTCCTCCTCGATCCGCCGGCCCCGCTCGCGCATCGCCTCGCCGAGTGATCGATCCCAGCACGCCGTCACGGGTGCCCCTGTCAACGGCGCGGCGTGAGGGTGCGAGGCGACCGCGCGCAGGTAGGCGTCACGGTCGAAGCGCCACGGCTCGATGGGCAGCCGCCGGTGCAGGACGTTGCCGATCGTGAGCCCTCCCCAGTCGAAGTCGCCGTGATGGCGCAGGTGGACGCCGGCGCGCGCGAGCGAGCGCAACAGCACCATCGTCGCCGCGCGTGGTTGACCGTTGGTGCATACGATCGGCGGGCAGCGTTGCCCAAAGGCGTCGGCGGCGAATGTGACAACTGACGGGTTCTCGACGACCAGCACCGAGGGCATGTCGAGCTCGCGCCAGTGGGGTGGGCCGCGCACGAGCTGGCGGAGCGTGAGCCACACCGGTTCGTGGCCCGCCGCGGCCGCGGCGAGAAGCCGGCCGGTCGCCGAGCTCTCGCCGCACAGCCCCACCGTGAGCACCGTGCTCGACAGCTCGTCGCACAGCACGCCAACCGCCGCCCAGCTCTCCCGCCGCACTTCGGCGGCGGACTCCTCGGGACCCGGCACATCGAGGCCGGCGAGCGCGCGGGCGGCGCTCACTGTGAGCGTCCCCAGGGGCGAGCTGTCGTCGAGCGCGTGCGCCCGCCCGGTCACCCGTGCGGCGAATGCACTGAGCGACTCGCCACGCGCGGGCAGCGCCGCCACCGCCGCCGCGACCGCGTCGAGCAGCTCCCGTCCCGCCGCGGGCGAGCCGCCGGCGAGGCGCTTGACAACGCCGCCGGCGCGCAGCCGGTGCAGCCACGCGGCGAGCTCGGGGCGCCCGTCCGCGACCGCCTGAAGTCGCGCGAACGCGTCCCCCCACGCGCGCTGCTGATCCGCGGTGGCATCCGCACGGACCGTCACCGGGCCGGTGAGCTCGACCACAGCCTCCGCGAGGCCGCCATCGTGGATCCCCGAGCGCCGCAGCAGCGCGTCGAGCTCGCCGAGCGACACGCTGAGGCCGCGCGCCGCCCGCGGCGGACGGCCCAACAGCCGCGCCATCGCGTCGCGCTCCGCCGGCGTCGCCGAGCGCCGGGTCACCGTGCCGCTCGGCGGCCGGCCCAGCTCGATCCGCCGCCGCACCCGCTCCAGAACCCAGGCGAGCTCGGGCACGCCGAGCAGCCGGTTCAGTCGCTCGCGGTCGACGCGTCCCACAGTTGCCCCCCGTGGGGTGCGGATCCGGGTGCGGATGCGGGTGCAGCCGAGGGTGCGGGTGCGGGTGGGGCGGCGATCGGCGGCGATGTGGCGGCGAGCGGCGGCGGCTCGTCCGAGGGCTCCACCCGCACGCGCGCGGCGCCGTCCCACTCCCAGCGCGTGACCAGCACGGCGGCGACGCCGTCGATCCGCGAGAGCTGCGCGATCGCGAGTCCCGGCACCTCGGCGTAGCAGCCCCACTCGCGCTCGCTGGTCATCACCACATCGAGATCGAAGGCGGCGAGCAGGCCGAGGCACTTCGCGCGGGCGCGGTCGTCCACCCCGGCGAACGCCTCGTCGAGCATCACCAGCCGGGGGGCGTGTTGGTTGGCGGCCGAGCTGTAGTGGGACGACGCCGCGGCGAACAGCGGCACGCTCACGGCGAGGACCCGCTCGCCGCCGGAGGCGGGCCCGGTGGCGGGAACCCACTTGCCGTGCTGATGGCGTTCGATGCCGAACTCGTGCCAGGCCCGGTAGTCGAGGGCCGCGGTGAGCACCTCCAGCCAGCTTCCCGCGGTGTCGTCGGCCTGCCGGCGGGCGATCTCGGCCTGCAGGAACTCACCGACCGCGGCGCGGTCCTCGGCCGTCCAGGCGTCGGCGGACT
>WQXW01000036.1 GCA_009781575.1 Solirubrobacterales bacterium | reverse complement strand
GGGCTCGGCGGGCTGGTGGTGCCGTTCACCGAGGAGATCCACGAGGTCGACGATCTGCTCACGCTCACCGGCCTGCGCCTGTTGCACCAGCTGAACTCCTGACGCAACACATATCGTTGCGCTACAGTGGGGCGGTGGCTGTGAGCACCGCCGAGAAGGTCACCGCGCTGAGTGGCGATTTCCGCTCGCAACGGCGGCTTGCGCAGCTGCTGGGGGTGAGTCCCGCTCAGGTCACCCGCTGGCGGCGGGGTCAGGGGATCGACGAGCTCAACGCCCAGCGCGTCGATCTGCTGGAGCTCGTGATGTCGAGCCTGCTCCGCCTCTACCCGCCCGACACCGCTCAGCTGTGGTTGGAAGGCCTGAACCCCCACCTCGGGGGCCGTCGCCCGATCGACCTCATCCGGGCCGGGCGCGCGCGCGAGCTGCTCGACGCGATCGCCCAGGAGCGCGCCGCCTCCTTCGCGTGATCCTCTGGCGGGTGCTGCCGTGGCGCGCGGCGTCCCGGCCCACCGAGCCCGGTGGCCCCCTGTGGTTCGCGCGCGAGCTGCAGGGCGCCGGACGCCACGACAATCCCCATCTCTACGGCTGTCTCTACGTCGGCGAGAGTCCGGTATCGCCCGTCGCCGAGGCGCTGGCCCCGTTCCGCGGCGCCGGCGCGCTCGACGAGGGGATGCTCGTGCGCTCCCGGACGCCCCTCGCGCTGGCCGAGCTGTCGCTCTCGAGCCACGCGCGCGTGCTCGATCTCGACGATCCCCGCGTGCTGCTCGACGTCCAGCTGCGTCCCTCGCAGGTCGCCACCCACAGGCGCGCGGTCACGCGGGCCCACGCCGCCGCGCTGTTCGCGCGCCATCCCGCGCCCGCGGCGCTGCGCTGGTGGTCCACACTCGAGTCCAGCCTCGCCAACCTCACCCTCTTCGACCGCGCCCACCCGGCGCTGGCAGTCGTCGAGGTGAACCCGCTGACCCCCGCCCACCCGGCCGTGCGCGCCGCCGCCGAGTTGCTCGGCCTCGATGGTTGAGCGCAGCGGCCTCCGGACCCAGCCGAGCGACACCTGTCTGAGGGGCCGTTGGGGGATTCAAAATGAGGATTCGTTCCGCGCGGAACCAATCCGTAAAACAAAGAACGACACGGACGCTGCTCGAGCGGCACCGCCGGCGCGGGCCCCGGCCCATTCTGCGGGACTGCCGTTATTTTCTGAGTGGTAGTGGCAACGAAAGCAAAAACCGAATCCACGGAGCACTCGCGACTGTCTGAAGCGGGTCGTCGCGATGAACGGTCTCCCCCAGCAGCTGGGTCGTCGCGGCTCGAGGCCCCCCCCGCGCTCGCGCTCACCGACCCCTGGGCGCTGGGGCCGCTGCGCGTGCCCAACCGTGTGATGCTCGCGCCCCTCGCCGGCATCGGCAACTGGTTCATCCGCCTGCAGGCCAAGCGCCACGGCGCCGGGATGGCGGTGTCGGAGATGGTCTCCAGCCACGCGATCCATCACCACAACGAGCGCACGCTGGTCGAGATGCTGCACATCGACCCGCGCGAGCGCGATCCCGGCGCGCCCGCGCCCGGCGGGCCGGTGGCCATTCAGCTGTTCGGCGCCGACCCCGCGGTGATGCGCTCCGCCGCCGCGCGCGTCGCCGCCGCCGGCGCCGACGCGATCGACCTCAACATGGGCTGTCCCGTGCCCAAGGTGTGCAAGACCGGCGCCGGCGCCGCGCTGCTCTCCGATCCCGCGCGCGCCGTCGCGGTCGCGCGCGCCGCCGCCGAGGGCAGCGGCCTGCCGGTCACCGCCAAGCTGCGCTGCGGACAGCGGCCCGGTGAGCGCTCCGGCGTGGCCCTCGCGCTCCGGCTGGCTCAGGACGCCGGGGTGGCCGCGATCGCATTTCACCCCCGCTCCGCCGCGGTCCACCACAGGGGGGTGCCCGACTACGCGCTCGCCGCGCAGCTCGTGCAGCAGCTCGACGTGCCGGTGATCCTCACCGGCGGCCTGCACGACCGCGACGCGGTGCTCCGCGCCTTCCACGCCACCGGCGTGACCGCGGTGATGCTCGCGCGCGGCGCGCTCGGCAACCCGTGGCTGTTCCGCGCGCTCCTCCGCGGCTCCGGCTCCGGCCCCGGCTCCGGCTCCGGCTCCGGCTCAGGCTCCGGCCCCGGCTACGGCCCCGGCCTGGGGCCCGGCCTCGACCGGCCGCCCACTCTCGAGGAGGTGGTGGGGGAGCTCGACTGGACGATCGCGCGCGCCGTCGAGCACCTGGGCGCCGAGCGCGCCACGCGCTGGCTGCGCAAGATCTATCCGTGGTACGTGGCGCACCTGCGTGCCGAGCGCGCCGCGCGCACGCAGCTGCAGCAGGCGTTGCAGAGGGCGCCCTCGCTGGCGCACGTCCACGCGCTCCTCCACGGCGATCCCGCACGGCGCGCGATCGCCGCCTGAGCCGGCCGGCGGGCGTTGGGGGCCGCGCTATACTGCTCCGCTCGCCGGGCCCCAGTGTGCCCAAACACCCCGCCCTCATGGCGGGGTTTTGTTCGCCTTGGGCCCCTCTACCAGTGATCCGGAGCGGCACGTGCAGAAGGATGTAATCCTCACTCCCGAAGGCCTCGAGAAGCTCAGAGAGGAGCTGGAGCTGCTCTCCACCGACCGCCGGCGCGAGGTGGCCGAACGGATCAAGGAAGCGCGCGAATTCGGCGACATCTCCGAGAACGCCGAGTACGACGACGCCAAGAACGAGCAGGCCATGCTCGAGAGTCGCATCGCGCAACTGCAGGAGAAGCTGCGCATGGCCACGGTGATCGAGACCAAAGACCTCTCCACCGACGTCGTGCAGATCGGCTCGGTCGTGCACGTCAAGGACGAGAAGACCGGCAAGTCGGTCAAGTACACGATCGTCGGCTCCGCCGAGGCGCGCCCGCAGGAAAACAAGCTCTCCAACGAGTCGCCTGTGGGCCGCGCGCTGCTGGGGCGCCGGCGCAACGAGACCGTCGCGGTCAAGGTGCCCCGCGGGCCCGCGCGCAAGCTCAAGATCACCAAGATCGACGTCGGTCTCAACTGACACGGGCCTGGATGGCCCGCCACGGTGACGGCCGTAGCGCGCGGAGCCGTCTCCTCGTACTCATGACGCGGAGCACCACACGGCGCAGAGGCCGGATGCCGGTCACACTCCCGACATGAGCGGGCCCGAGCGCCGAGATCCCGACCACGAGGGCCCTGGCGACGAGGGCCCCGGCGACGAGAGCCCTGGCGACGAGAGCCCCGGAGACGACGGCCCTGGAGGGCTGCCCGAGCTGATCGCCGCGCGTCGCGCCAAGGCGCAGCGCCTGCGCGAGTCCGGCGAGGAGATCTCTCCCCACTCCTTCCCCGGCGTGCAGCCGATCGCCGAGATCCGCGCCGCCTACGAGCATCTGCGCACCGGCGAGGAGACCGAGGATGCGCACCGCGTGGCCGGGCGGCTCGCCGCGCGCCGCGGCGCCGGGCGCGCGGCGTTCCTCGACCTGGTGGACCGCACCGGCAAGATCCAGTTGCACGCGCGCGCCGACGTGCTCGGCGCCGACGCGTTCGCGCGGCTCACCTCGCTCGACCTCGGCGACCTGCTGGGCGTCGACGGCGCGGTGCTCCGCTCCCGCCACGGCGAGCTCACGTTGCGCGTCGATCGCTTCCAGATCCTCGCCAAGGCGCTGCGCCCGCCGCCCGACAAGCACGCGGGGCTCGCCGACGTGGAGACCCGCCACCGCCGGCGCGAGCTCGACCTGATCGCCAACCCCGAGGTGCGCGAGCTCTTTGCCGCGCGCGCCCGCGTGGTGGCCGCCGTGCGCGCTCACCTCGACGCGCAGGGGTTCGTCGAGGTCGAGACCCCGATCCTGCAGCCGCTGTACGGCGGCGCGCTGGCGCGGCCCTTCACCACGCGCCACCACGCGCTGGAGCGCGAGCTGTACCTGCGCATCGCGCCCGAGCTGTACCTCAAGCGCCTGATCGTGGGCGGCATGGAGCGCGTGTACGAGCTGGGCAAGGATTTCCGCAACGAGGGCGTCTCCACCAAGCACAACCCCGAGTTCACGATGGTCGAGTGGTATGAGGCCTACGCCGACTACCGCGACCAGGCGACCCGCCTGGAAGAGGTGGTGCGCGCCGCCGCGCGCGCCACCTCCTACGACGGCTCGCCGGACCTGGAGCGCGCCTGGCGGCGGGTGAGCTTCGTCGAGGCGATCCAGCACGCCACCGGCGTCGACATCATGGCCCATCGCGACGTGCCCTCCCTGGAGCGCGCGCTGCGCGAGCGGGGCGTCGAGGCGCAGGGCCGCCACGACACCTGGCCCCAGCTCGCCGACGATCTGCTCTCCAAATTCGTCGAGCCCACCCTCACGGCGCCGACATTCGTGTTCGACTACCCGCTGGAGCTGTCGCCCTTCGCGCGCGCGCACCGCTCCACGCCGGGCCTCGCCGAGCGGTGGGAGGCGTTTTTGGGTGGTATGGAGATCGCCAACGCGTTCTCCGAGCTGACCGACCCCGACGAGCAGCGCGCGCGCTTCGACGCGCAGCGGCGCCTGGCCGCGCAGGGCGACCGCGAGACCCAGCCCCACGACGAGCTCTTCCTGGAGGCGCTCGAGTACGGGATGCCCCCCACCGGCGGCGTCGGGCTCGGCATCGACCGCCTCGTGATGGCCCTCACCGGGCGCTCCTCGATCCGCGAGGTGGTGCTCTTCCCGGCGATGCGCCACTGAATCGGCACACCCGCTCGGGGGGGCCGCTCGGGGGGCCGGTACCCCGAGTCGCGGGGTGGGCTGTTGGTAGACTGGCTGCCAGCGTTGAGGGTCGCCCCGGACGGCGCCCAGGACGCCATCCCCCCGAGGGGCCGCGCCGTCGCAGGAGGTAGCAGCCGATGTTCGAGCGATTCACAGAACGGGCCCGCCAGGTGGTCGTTCTCGCGCAGGAGGAGGCGCGAACGCTCAAGCACAACTACATAGGCACCGAGCACATCCTCCTCGGCCTGCTGCGCGAGGAGGAGGGCCTCGCGGCGAGGGTGCTGGAGAGCCTCGACATCACCGTCGAGCGCGTGCGCGCGCAGGTGATCCGCATCGTGGGCTCCGGCGAGGAGGTCACCTCCGGGCAGATCCCGTTCACGCCGCGCGCCAAGAAGGTGCTGGAGCTGGCGCTGCGCGAGGCGTTGTCCCTCGGCCACAACTACATCGGCACCGAGCACATCCTGCTGGGGCTGGTGCGCGAGAACGAGGGCGTGGCCGCGCGCATCCTGCTCGACTTCGACGCCGACTCCGAGAAGATCCGCAACGAGGTGATCCGCATGCTGTCGGGTCCCGGCGGGCGCCGCCAGGCAGGTGCCGGCGCGGGTGCCGGCGCGGGGCCGGGCGAGGGCAAGAAGTCCTCCAAGCTGCTCGACCAGTTCGGGCGCAACCTCACCAAGCTGGCCGCCGAAGGCAAGCTCGACCCGGTGGTCGGCCGCGAGACCGAGATCGAGCGGATCATGCAGATCCTCTCGCGCCGCACCAAGAACAACCCCGTGCTGATCGGCGAGCCCGGCGTGGGCAAGACCGCGGTGGTCGAGGGGCTGGCGCAGCGCATCAACAACGCCGACGTGCCGGAGCTGCTCAAGAACAAGCAGATCTACACGCTCGACCTCGCCGCGCTGGTGGCCGGCTCCAAGTACCGCGGCGAGTTCGAGGAGCGCCTGAAGAAGGTGATGAAGGAGATCACCCAGCGCGGCGACATCATCCTGTTCATCGACGAGCTGCACAACCTCGTGGGCGCCGGCGCCGCGGAGGGCGCGATCGACGCCGCCTCGATCCTCAAGCCCGCGCTCGCGCGCGGCGAGCTGCAGACGATCGGCGCCACCACGCTGGACGAGTACCGCAAGTACCTCGAGCGCGACTCCGCGCTGGAGCGCCGCTTCCAGCAGATCCGCGTGGAGGAGCCCACGATCGAGCAGACCGTGGAGATCCTCGAGGGGCTGCGCGACCGCTACGAGGCCCACCACAAGGTGCAGATCACCGACGAGGCGCTGCAGGCGGCCGGCGAACTGGCCTACCGCTACATCTCCGACCGCTTCCTGCCCGACAAGGCGATCGACCTGATCGACGAGGCCGCCTCGCGCATGCGCATCAAGTCGATGACCTCGCCGCCCGCCAACCGCGAGCTGGAGGAGGAAATCGAGGCCACCCGCCGCGAAAAGGAGGCCGCGATCGACGCGCAGGAGTTCGAGAAGGCCGCCGCGCTGCGCGACAACGAGCGCAAGCTCACCCACCGCAAGCGCGAGCTGGAGGAAGAGTGGGAGTCCGGCGAGAGCGGCGAGCGGCCCGCGATCGGCGAGGAGGAGATCGCCGACATCGTCTCGATGTGGACCGGCATCCCCGTGTTCAAGCTCACCGAGGCCGAGACCCAGAAGCTGATGCGCATGGAGGACGAGCTGCACAAGCGCGTCATCGGCCAGCACCCCGCGATCGAGGTGATCTCCAAGGCGATCCGCCGCTCGCGCGCGGGGCTGAAGGACCCCAAGCGCCCCACCGGCTCGTTCATCTTCCTCGGCCCCTCCGGCGTGGGCAAGACCGAGCTCGCGCGCACGCTCGCCGAGTTCCTCTTCGGCGACGACGACGCGATGGTGCGCATCGACATGTCCGAGTACATGGAGAAGCACGCGGTGTCGCGCCTGGTGGGCTCACCGCCCGGCTACATCGGCTACGACGAGGGCGGCCAGCTGACCGAGGCGGTGCGCCGCAAGCCCTACTGCGTGCTGCTGCTGGACGAGATCGAGAAGGCCCACCCCGACGTGTTCAACATCCTGCTGCAGATCCTCGAGGACGGCCGCCTCACCGACGCGCAGGGCCGCACGGTGGACTTCCGCCACGCGATCGTGATCATGACCTCGAATATCGGCGCGGCCGAGATCGCGCGCAACACGCCGCTCGGCTTCGCGGTGTCCGACGACGAGACCGGGATCACCTACGAGGACATGAAGAACCGCATCATGGGCGAGCTGAAGAAGGTCTTCCGCCCGGAGTTCCTCAACCGCATCGACGACGTGATCGTCTTCCACAAGCTCGCGCGCGAGGAGATCAAGCAGATCGTGGAGCTGTTGCTGCTGCGCATCCGCGAGTCGATGGCCGAGCGCGAGCTGCAACTCGAGCTCTCCGACCCCGCCAAGGAGATGCTGGTGTCAAAGGGCTGGGACCCCTCGATGGGCGCGCGCCCCCTGCGCCGCGCGATCCAGCGCTACATCGAGGACCCCCTGGCCGACTTCGTGCTGCGCGAGAAGCTCACCCCCGGCGCCACCGTGGTGGTCGACCCCGGTCCCGAGGGCCAGGAGGGCGAGGTGAAACTGTCGGTGGTCAAGCCCCGCAAGAAGACGCCCGTCGGCGTGGGCGCCGAGGGCGCCGCCTCCGATGCGGACGCGGACGCGGACGGCGAGGGCCTGCCGGGCGGCGAGGGCCTGCCGGGCGGCGAGGAGGAGCTCGCCTCCGACCACAGCGGGCCCCACTCCGGGCCCGACGAGGATCACCCCGAGCACGACTCGCCCTCCTCGCCGGAGCGCTGAGCCCCGCCAGGCGCCGCGCGCGATCAGCTCCGGCGGGGCGGGGCGGGGCCGGCCGAGCAGCGTCCGTTGCGTTTTTTGTTTTGAGGATTGGTTCCGCGCGGAACGAATCCTCTTTTTGAATCCCCCAACGGCGCCTCGGACAAGCGTGTTCGAGGCCGCGCCAGCCGGGGAGGCTAAGGGCCTCCCGCGCGCGCCCATTCGCAGAGCTCCGGGAGGCCGATCGCGTCGATCGACTCTCCGAGACGGTATCGCTCCTCGCCTGGATAGATGACGTAGGCGCGCTCGGGCCGCAGGTCCGCCAGCGAGGCGCGAAGCCCGCGTTCCACCGTGGGGGAGAGGCTGCGCTTGATCTCCACCACCCACCTGCGTCCCGAGTGCCAGTCGAGCACGAGGAGCAGGAAGCGGCCGGCCGCCCGCCCCTCACGCCGGCCCTGGTCGATCGTTCCACGCAGCGCTTCCAACAGCCCCGGAGCGCGATGGATCTCGTCCAGGATCACCAGCTCGTCGACGTGGTCGGCAAAGTAGAGCGCCGGCTCCGCCAGACGCGCCCTGTCGCTCTCCGCCTCGAGGTCCAGGTAGACCGACGGGCGACTCTCGGCGATCGCCAGCGCGAGCGCGGTCTTACCCGACTGCCTCGGCCCGACCAGGGCCACAGCCGGGAAGTGCTCCAACAGCGAGGCCACCTCCGATTCGACACGCCTTGCGATCATCTCGTGCAATCCTGAAGTGTAGATATAGATTTGCATGAGCACGACTGTGCTGCGCCGCTCGGAACCGGCTCACTTCCCGTTGGACCCGCGGGATCGGGTGCGTGGACCCCGGCCCTCGCGGGCGAGGTTGCTCGGGGTTCGGCCGTTGCGTGTTTTGTTTTGAGGATTGGTTCCGCGCGGAAGGAATCCTCTTTTCGAATCCCCCAACAGCTCCTCGGACAGGTGTGTTCGAGGCGGCGCGTCCAGATCCCACACCTGCCGACACCGCGCGTGCCGGGAGCGGCGCCCTGGCGCGCCTCGCCGAGTGAGCCGTCGGGGGCCGCCCGTAGGGTGGGCGGCATGGCTCGCGCCCGCGTGCTCCACCGATGCGCCCAGTGTGGGTATGAGTCGATGCAGTGGCATGGGCAGTGCCAGGGGTGCGGGGCGTGGAACACGCTCGAGCAGGTGGCCGATACGCGCCAGCAGGGGACCGGCGGCCGCGCCGGCGCCGGCTTCGGCGAGCCGCCCACGCCGCGGCCGCTGGCGGAGGTGGGCACCGCGCCGCTGCAACGGCTGCGCACGGAGATCGGCGAGCTCGACCGCGTGCTCGGCGGCGGGCTGGTGCCGGGCTCGCTGGTGCTGCTGGGCGGCTCGCCGGGGATCGGCAAGTCCACGCTCACCACGATGGCGCTCGGCAACCTGGCCGGCGCCGGACGGCGGGTGCTGTATGTCTCCGGTGAGGAGTCGCCCGAGCAGGTGAGGTTGCGCGCCGAGCGCCTGGGGCCCGCCGCGCTGGGGGTGCCGATCGTGGCCGAGACGGAGCTGGAGCTGGTGCTGGGCGCGCTCGAGCGCGCCGCCGTGGAGGTGTGCGTGATCGACTCGGTGCAGACGCTGCGCGCCGGCGAGCTCCCCGGCGCCGGCGGCTCGGTGGCCCACGTGCGCGAGGCCACCGCGCGGATCATGGCGCTGGCCAAGGAGCGCGCGATCGCCACCGTGCTGGTGGGCCACGTGACCAAGGACGGCGCGCTCGCCGGGCCGCGCGCGCTCGAGCACCTCGTCGACTGTGTGCTCCAGTTCGAGGGCGAGCGCGAGCGGCCCTACCGCGAGCTGCGCGCGCTCAAGAACCGCTTCGGCTCCACCAACGAGGCGGGCATCTTCGAGATGCGCCAGGGCGGGCTGGTGGAGGTGCTGGACGCGTCCGCGCGCTTCGTGGCCGAGGCCACCCGCGCGCCCGGCAGCGTGGTGCTGGCCGCGATGGAGGGCTCGCGCCCGCTGCTCGTCGAGGTGCAGGCGCTGGTGGCGCCCTCCGAGCTCGAGCAGCCGCGCCGCGTGGTGTCGGGCCTCGATCGCAACCGCCTGGCGCTGGTGCTGGCGATCCTCGCGCGCCACGGCGGCGTGGGCACCGGCGGCGCCGACGTGTTCGTCAACGTGGTCGGCGGGGTGCGTGTGGATGAGCCCGGCACCGATCTGGCGCTGGCGCTGGCGGTGGCCTCCGCCAGCCGGGGCGCGCCCCTTCGCCACACGCCCCGCGCGTGCTTTGGCGAGCTCGGGCTCACGGGCGAGCTGCGCTGGGTGGGCCACCCTGAGCGGCGGCTCGCCGAGGCCGCGCGCCACGGCCTGCGCGAGGTGATCGCGCCCCCCGGCAGCGGCGCCACGGCGCGCGAGGCCGCCAAACAGTCCAGGCGCGCCTGGTTCCCCGAAATAGGCGGCCCGGCCATCCTCCCCGACGTCGCCCAGCTAGCCACAGACGCGGCCTGTGCCGTTGTGCTCGAGGCAGACGCGACGACACCACTGTCCGCCCGGGCACTGCCGCAGCATGGCGAGATCATCCTGGTAGTCGGCCCGGAAGGTGGCATCAGCCCAGCCGAACGAGAGCAGCTACGCGCCGCCGGCGCGGTAGAGGCCCGCCTGGGGCCGACGGTCCTGCGCACATCGACGGCCGGCGCGGCAGCTGCAGCCGTCCTGCTCACCCGCATAGGCCGCTGGTAGCGGTTGGTCGCCGAGGGTGTTACGTGCAACGCCTGCTACTGACGGCCTCGTAGTGATCGGTGGTTGCGCGCCGCGCGCCTAGGGCGCGACGAGACGGCATGACCGACATGG
>WQXW01000035.1 GCA_009781575.1 Solirubrobacterales bacterium | reverse complement strand
GGCAGGCAGCGGCGCCCACCTCCCGGGACCCGCGGCCAGCCGCCAAGCCTGGAGCGCCCCGGGGCGCAGCGGCCGTGGCGGCGCGTCGCACCAAGCTACTCCGGTTAGATGGATACCCCACTTTTTGTTTTTTGGATTGGTTCCGCGCGGAACGAATCCTCTTTTTGAATCCCCCAACGGCGCCTCGGACAGGTATGTTCGACCCGGCGCCGGATTCCCGCAAAATGCGCCGGCACTCGACACCGTTCCGGTGGTGCCGGCCGAGCTCGAGCGCCAGCTCCGGCCGTTGCGTGTTTTGTTTTTTGGATTGGTTCCGCGCGGAATGAATCCTCTTTTTGAATCCCCCCACGGCGCCTCGCGGTCCCTCCGGAAAGCCGCGGCCAACGGGAGACCCGGAGCGAAGAGCCCGCGGGGCGGCGACCGCGCGGCACGGTGGGCTAGCCCGAAGTTGCCCCCGGGCTAGCGCAACAGGCCCAGCTCGAACGCGCCCTTGACCGAGGCGTCCAGCGCATTCAGCCGCTGCAGCGCGAGCGCCTCCGGCGAGGCGACACCGCCGCGGCCGCCGCGGCCGCCCGCGCCGTCGGCGCCGTGGTGCATGAGCACGCAGTGCTCGAGCTGCAAGCGCCGGTCCTCGCGCAGCAACGCGGGGGCGTGGCGCGCGAGCAGCCGCAGGCCCAGCTCCACGTGGCCCAGCATGCGCCCCCGCTCGCTGCGTTCGATGGCCGCGCCGTAGGTGTACTCCTCGGTCTTGCCCAGATCGTGCACCAGCGCCGCGGTGAGCAGCAGGTCGCGGTCGAGGCGGGGATGGACCGTGCACAGCTCGAGCGCCATCGTGGCCACCGCGACCGTGTGCTCCAGCAGGCCGCCCAGATAGGCGTGGTGGGCCCCGGCGCGCGCGGGGCCGCTGGGAGGAGGCCAGCACGGCGCGCGGCGCAGCTCCTCGCGCAGCGCGCGATCGCCCAGAAGCCGCTCCAGCAGCGCGCGCAGTCCGGGGTCGTACACCTCGCGCGCCAGGTGCTCGGCGAAGCCCTCGAGCTCGTCCAGGTCGCGGCGCGAGCTCGGCAAAAAGCGCGCCAGGTCCTGCTCGCCCCCCTCGGTGCGCGCTATCTGGCGCAGCTCGATCTGGAGCGCCTCGCGAAAGCGCTCCACCCGCCCCCGCACTCGCACGAGATCGCCGCGCTCGAAGCGGCCGCCCAGCAGGTCGGCGTCGCGGAAGGCCCGCGCCACGATCGAGCCGGTGCCGTCGCGCAGCTCGGCGGTCAGATACGGCGTGCCGGCGCGAGAGATCTGGCGCTCCTTGCGCACGCACGCCCACACCGCGTCGACCTCCTCGCCCGCACGAAGCGTGGCGACCTCCTGGGCGCTGCCGGAACTCATCCGCGCATGATGTACGGTGGTTCGGATGCAGCCACTCATCTGGGACCGCCGTCCCGATGGCCTCCGCGCGCCGGCGATGGTGTGCGCTTTCGAGGGCTGGAACGATGCCGGCGACGCCGCCTCCAGCGCGACCTCCTTCCTGGTCAAATCGCTCTGCGCGCGGCGCTTCGCGCAGGTCGACGGCGAGGAGTTCTACGACTTCCAGGCCAACCGACCCCGCATCCAGCTGAGCGACGAGGGCGTGCGCCGGATCTCCTGGCCCGGGGTGGAGATGTTCGAGGCCGCCGCGCCGTCCGCGCCGCGCGACCTCGTGATCGTGCAGGGCGCCGAGCCGTCGTTCCGCTGGCGCTCGTTCAGCGCGCTGATCGTCGACCTCGCCGAGGCGCTCGGGGTGCAGATGATCGTCACGCTCGGCGCGCTGCTGGCCGACGTGCCCCACAGCCACCCCGTGTCGCTGACCGGCTTCGCCTCCGACCTCTCGCTGATCGAGCGCCTGCACCTGGAGCAGTCGCGCTACGAGGGTCCCACCGGAATCGTGGGCGTGCTGCACGGCGCGTGCGCCGGCGCGGGGCTGCCCGCGGCCAGCCTCTGGGCGAGCGTGCCCCACTACGTGGCCTCCGCGCCCAGCCCAAAGGCCGCGCTGGCGCTGGTGCGGCGCCTGGAGACGCTGGTCGGCATCTCCTTCGACGCCTCCGAGCTCGAGAGCGCCGCCGCCGAGTACGAGCGCCAGGTCGGGCTGGCCGTGCAGAGCGATCCCGACGTGCAGGCGTTCGTGGAGCGCCTCGAACAGGCCGCCGCCAGCGAGCGCGCCTCGCTCTCGCCCGACGACCTCCCCTCCGGCGACTCGCTGGCGCGCGAATTCCAGCGGTTCCTGCGCCAGCGCGGCGTCGACGGCAAATAGCGACGCGTCGCACGCAACACCGCCGCGTCCGCCGCGGCGCACGGCCTCGCCCGCCGGCCGCGCGCCGCGTCGACGGAGCGCCGCCGCGCGCCGCCGGTGCTCACCGTGCGGCGGCGGGGCACACGATGCGGTAGTCGCACAGCCCGCACGCGGCCGGCGAGGGGGTGGGGTCGAAGCGACCGGCCAGGATCGCCTCGCCGACGGCCAGCACCGTCTCGCCGACGCGCGCCGCGTCGAGGCGATCGCGCGCCACCGGGACCTTGCGGGCGTCCAGCACGTAGTAGTAGGCCAGGCTGGACGGCTCGAGCTGCCACGACTCGCGCGCGGCCAGCGCGTACAGCGAGAGCTGGAGGTCGTCACGCAGCTCCGGCTCGCTCTTGGGGCGGCTGGTCTTGTAGTCGATCAGCTCATATCCGCCGCCGGGAAGGCGGTCGACGCGATCGACGCGCCCGCGCACGTGATGGGGGCCCAACCGGAATGCAAACGAGCGCTCGAACCACGCCGGCTCGCCCCCCTGCTCGTGCAGGCCCTCGTGGTAGCGGCGCAGGGCCGCGCGGGCCTTCTCGTGCAGCTCGCGCATGTCCGGCCCGTCGCCCAGCCCCGAGCGGCGCCAGCACGACTCCAGCAGTTGCATCAGCTGCTCCACGCTCTCTGGGCCGGAGGCGTGGTAGCGCTCGAGCACCTGGTGGACCACGATCCCGAAGCGCTGGCCGAGTGTGGGCTCGGACGGCACGCGCAACACGCGCCCGAACTTGTACCGCAGGGGACAGCTGCGGTAGGTGGCCACGTCGGAGGCCGACAGCGCCAGGCCCGCGCCGCGGCGGGGCAGGAAGGGGTACAGCGAGCGCTCCTCGCGCGGCATTCCGCCCAGCAGCTGCGCAATCGCGCCCGCACGCGCCCGCGCACCCGCCCGTGGCGCTGCGCGGGCATCCCCGGGCGCCGGCTCGGCGCACTCGCGCTCGGCCACCAGCAGCGCCTCGTCCAGGGTCGAGCTCTCGAGGATCTCCCGCTGCAGGGGCGTGGCCGCCGCCAGCAGCCGCGCGTTGACGTCGTCCAGCGCATCCGCCACGCTCTGGCCCTCGGGCCGTTGCATCAGCGCCGCCAGCTTGATCAGCTCGAGGTAGCGCACCACGCCGTGGGAGATGTCGAGGTCGGTGTCCAGGCGCAGCTCGCCGAGCCGCCCGCCGATGCGCGGTATGTCCTCGAGCAGCTCCTCGCGCATCGCGGCCAGCGCGCCCCCCAGCAGCTCCGAGGCGCCCGGCTGCTGATCGGCGCGGTCCTCCCACTTGGCGCCGAGCGCCACCCGCGTGTGCTCGGCCAGCGACGACGGCGGCTGGCGCACTCCATCGGAGCCGCACGCGGGGTAGGCGATCACCAGCCGCTCCGAGGCGCGCGCGGCGGCGAGCTGCAGCTGCTCCTCCTCGGGCGCCTGCGCGGAGGACGACGGCGCCGCCGAGCACAGCCCCAGCACGTAGAGGTGGTCGAACTCGCTGATCCCCGCCTGGCGGGGGCTCATCACGCGCACCGCGCCGTGGGAGGGCGCGGACCGCGGCTCGCGCCCGTCGGCGGCCCGGCTTCCCTCGGCGGCGAGCCCTCCGGGGGGGCCCTCGGCGGCGGGTCCCCCCTCGGCGGCGGGGCCTCCCTCGGCGGCGAGCCCCCCCTCGGCGGCGGGCCCTCCCTCGGCGAGCGCCACCATTCGCGCGGCCAGCTCGCGCGCGCCGGCGTGCGGGGCCTGGCGCGCCAGCTCGCCCATCAGCTCATCCAGGCGCGCCAGCGTGTGGCGGCGCGCGGCGCGCTCGGCGCGCGAGACCAGCGGATCGTCGGCCAGCCACCCGGTGCGCTCGAGCACCGCGCGCAGGAACTGGTCGGGCCGGGCGCGCTCGAGCGCGGTGGCGAGCTCCCGGTGGGCCTCCAGGAAGCGGGCGATGCGCTCGCGCACCTCCGGCGGCACCTCGGGCGCCTCCAGGCAGGTGCGCAGCGCGGAGACCATGTCGCGGCGGTGGCGGCGCGCGAGGTGCATCACCCGCGCGAGCTCCACGTGGCGCAGCTCCGCCGGACGGCGCGCCAGCGCGCGCATCGCGGCGGGGGTGTCGGAGGGGTCGAGCAGCAGGCGCATCCACGCCAGCACGTCGCGCACCTCCTCGCGCCAGAACAGCGCGCGCGGCCCGAGCAGCCTGTGGGGTATGGCCCGCTCGGACAGCGCGCCCAGCACCGGCGGCCCCTCCGCGTCGAGCGAGCGCACCACCACCGCGATGCGCGCCGGCTCGACCCGCCGGGAGCCGATCAGCTCTTGGATGTCGGCGGCCACGTTGCGCGCCTGCGAGAGCTCGTCGGCGCACCGCCAGAAGCGGATCTCCCGCTCGGGGCGGGCCAAACTGTCGATCAGCGAAGCCACCGGCGACACGACTCCTACGATACGTGCATGGACTCGATCGATTGGGGACTCGCCCAGCGGGTCGGCGAGCTGCTCGCCGGATCGCCGCCGCCGGGCGGGCGCGTGCACGCGGGCGAGTTGCGCGAGCTCGCCGGCGACTTCGCCGCGCGCGTGGGCGACTACAGCGGGCTGCAACCCCCCGGGGAGCTGCCGCCGCTCGATGTGGTCGACCGCGCGCACTGGATCCAGGCCAACCTCGCCACGATGCGCCCGCTGGTGGAGAGGATGACCGACCAGCTCGCCCACACCGGCCCGCTCTCCGGGACGATGCGCTCGGCGTCGGGCGTGCTGCTGGGTCTGCAGGTGGGGGCCATCACCGGCGTGCTCTCCCAGCGGGTCTTGGGCCAGTACGACCTGTCGATCGTGGACCCCTCGGCGCAGGCGCGCCTGCTGCTGGTGAGCCCCAACCTCGCGCAGGCCGCGCGCAACCTCGACGTCGACCGCGAGGAGCTGACCTCGTGGGTGACCATCCACGAGGTGACCCACGCGGTTCAGTTCGCCGGCGCGCCGTGGCTGCGCGAGCACCTCGCCGAGCACGTGGAGTCGCTGCTCGAGAAGCTGCGCGTGTCGATCTCCGGCGAGAGCGTCTTCAACCTGAGCAACCTGCGCAGCCTCGGCGACCTCCGGGGCCTGGGCGATGTGGGCGCGATGCGCGCGGAGCTGCGCGCGCTGCTGGAGAAGGCCCGGCGCGGCGAGCTGCTGCGCCTCACCCTCGGCGAGCAGCGCTGGGCGATCGTCGAGCGCCTCCAGGCGACCATGTCACTGGTGGAGGGGCACGCGGAGCACGTGATGGACGCGGTGGGAGCCGATGTGCTGCCGTCGTTGCCCCGCCTGCGCCGCGCGATGACCCACCGCCGCGAAAGCCGGGCGATGCCGTGGCGGCTTATCGAGCGTCTGCTGGGCATCGACCTGAAGATGCGCCAGTACGAGGTCGGCCGCCACTTCTGCGATGAGGTGGTCCGCGAGCGCGGCCGCGAGACGCTCGCGCGGGCGTGGGCCGCGCCGGAGCAGCTGCCGTCGATGGCCGAGCTCGAATCGCCCGCGCTGTGGCTCGCCCGCGTGGGCTGAGCGGCGCGCCCCGCACGGCTCACGCGGCTCGCGAACACATGTTCGCACGCGCGCGCCGCGCCGCGCTTTGAGCCCATATTCACGGGATTTTCACAGGGCCTTTAGGCCCGTACGTAACCATCACGCCTGAGCGGTTTACAAACGTGTGTTCGGTGGGTACCCTCTCGTGGTCCGCCGACACACCGCGAGGTGGACCGCACCGTGGCCGCCCGCGCCAGCGCAGACCGCGACCACAGGAGAAACAGGATCTCGATGGATACCGACACCGATACCCCAACCGCCGGCACCGGCGCTTCCCAGACCGCCAACTCCGGCGCCTCCCCCACGCCGAAGCGAGCTTCCAACGCGGCCGGCAGGAGCGCCCCTCGCCGCCGCGCCACTCGGCCCACCGCGACATCCGCCAAGGGCGGGACCACCAGGACGGCTGCCGGGAGCGCGAGGACGGCCACCCGCAGCCGGGGCGCGGGCGCGTACGCGGAGCGCGCGGTGCTGATCCAGGTGGGCGCGGCGCTGATGGCGCGCGAGCGGGTGCTGTCGAGTGTGAGCTATCTGGCGGAATACTCGCGCCCGCGCAAGGCGCAGACCCAGTTGCGCCGCTTCGAACGGCGCGGCGCCACCGCGCGCAACCGTCTCGAGCGCGAGGTGCGCAAGGCGCGCGTGCGCGTCGAGCGGGAGATGCGCCAGCGGCGCCGGGACATCGAACACCGCGTGACCGGGCGCGCCGCGTAGCGGGGCTCCACCCATTTCCCCCGGCCGGGCCCAGAGGAGAGCCCGGCGGGAGAGTCTGCCGGCCACATACCTCGCCGGTGGAGCAGGACCCTCTCCTCCCCGGCCCGCGGGGCGGCCCCCACCGCCCCGCGGGCCTTTTTTTCGGGTCTGCCAGAATGGATCGCGTGACCGACAGAGCTGAGATAGTCGAGGCGCTGCGCGCGGTGATCGACCCCGAGCTGCGCCGCTCGATCGTCGAGCTGGACATGGTGCGCCAGGTGGAGTGCAGCCCCAACGGCGTGGTCGACGTGACCGTGTCGCTCACCACACCCGGCTGCCCGATCCGCGGCCACTTCCAGACGTCGGTGACCAGCGCGGTGGCGGCGCTGGAGGGCGTCACCCACGTGAACGTGTACTTCGACGTGCTGGACGACACCCAGAAGGCGGCACTGCGCGAGAAGCTCGGGCGGGCCACGCTGCCGGAGGGCGCGCTGGCGCAGGTGTCCAACGTGCTGTGCGTCGGCTCCGGCAAGGGCGGCGTGGGCAAGTCGACGCTGACCGCCAACCTCGCCGCCGCGCTGGCCGGCGAAGGAAAGCGCACCGGCGTGCTGGACGCCGACGTGTGGGGCTACTCGATCCCGCGCATGTACGGGCTGGGCGCCACCCGCCCCCCTGTGTCGGCGGAGCGCAAGATCCTGCCGTTGCAGGCGCACGGTGTGAAGGTGATGTCGATCGGGTTCTTCGTCGAGGAGGACGCCGCGGTGGTGTGGCGCGGGCCGATGCTCCACAAGGCGCTGGGTCAGTTCCTGCAGGACGTCGACTGGGGCGCGCTCGATTTCCTGCTGATCGACCTGCCGCCGGGCACCGGCGATGTGTCGATGACCCTCGCCCAGCTGCTGCCCCAGGCGCGCTTCGTGATCGTCACCACCCCCCAGCCCACCGCCCAGAAGGTGGCACGCCGCTCCGCGCAGATGGCCCACAAGCTGTCGCTCGAGATCGCGGGCGTGATCGAGAACATGTCCGGCTTCACCACGCCCGGCGGCGAGCGCTACCCGATCTTCGACGACGGCGGCGGCAGGGAGCTGGCCGACGAGTTGCAGGTGCCCCTGCTGGCCGAGGTGCCCCTCACGATGCCGTTGCGCGCGCACGCCGACGGCGGCGTGCCGCTCGTGGTGGAGGACCCCGACGACCCCGCCGCCCAGGCCATCCGCCACGCCGCGCGGGGACTGGTCGCGATCTCGCCGGTCGCGCTGCCACTGATCTCGGCCGACCCGCCGGCGTCGCAGGTGCCGCCGGCCCCGGCGCAGCCCAAACCGGCCGGCATGTCGCTGCCGATGGCCTGAGCGGTCGAGCGCAGGGCCGTGGCCCGGTTCACCACGCGGGCGCCGGCCCGGCAACGCCAAGCAAATGCCAAGGAGCCCCACCCAATCGATCCCGCCCAGCGCCCGGGATGAGGCGCCGGAGGAGCACGCCCGCGCGGAGGAGCCCGCGGAGGAGCGCGCCGGCTCGCAGGAGCGGCTGGCCAAGATGGAGCGCCTACGCGAGGCGGGCGTGCAGCCCTTCCGCGCCCCGCCGGGGCACGAGCGCACGACGATCGCGGCGCTGCTCGGCGCACACGACGCGGGTGAGCTGGCGCAGGGCGAGCATCCCGAGTGGCGCTATGAGCTCGGGGGCCGCCTGGTGTCGCGGCGCGCGCACGGCAAGAACGCGTTCCTGGATCTGCGCGACGGCTCCGGCGCGATCCAACTGTTCGTGCGCAGCGACACGGTGGGCCGGGAGCGGTACGAGGGGATCCTGGGGCTGGACATCGGCGACATCGTGGCGGTGGAGGGGAGCCTGTATGTGACCCAGCGCGGCCAGCTGGCGCTGAGCGTGAGCGATTACACGCTGTTGACCAAGTCGCTGAGACCGCCGCCGGCGCGCTACCACGGGGTGGAGGACGCGGGCACCCGCCACCGCTACCGCGAGCTGGACCTGATGGCCAACGAGCGCGCGCGCGAGCTGTTGGCGGTGCGCGCGCGCACGATCGAGGCGCTGCGCGAGTGGATGGCCGAGCGTGGGTTCACCGAGGTGGAAACGCCGGTGCTCCAGACGCTGGCGGGCGGCGCGTCGGCGCGCCCGTTCGTGACCCACCACCACGCGCTGGACAACGATCTGTCGCTGCGCATCTCGGTGGAGCTGTATCTGAATCGCGCGCTGATCGGCGGTGTGGAGAACGTGTACGACCTGGGCAAATGCTTTCGCAACGAGGGGATCTCGTACAGGCACAGCCCGGAGTTCACGATGTTGGAGTGGTTGCAGAGCTACGCCGACCACAACGACGTGGCGCGGTTCACCGAAGAGATGATCGCGTGGGTGGCGCAACGTGTGCTGGGCACCACCGAGGTCAGCCGCGGAGGTGCGACGCTGGACCTCGGGTCCTGGCGGCGCACCACCATGCGCGAGGCGATCCTCGAGCGCACCGGCGCGGACATCATGGAGAGCGATCGCGCGCGGTTGATCGCGGTGCTGGGGGAGCACGGCGAGCGGGTCCACCCCGACGCCAGCTGGGCGCAGGCTGTGCACCGCATCTACTCCAAGCTGGTGGAGCAGCAGATCGTGCACCCCACGCTCGTGTTCGACTTCCCGGTGGAGCTGTTTCCAATCACCAAGCGCCACGCGCGCCACCCTCAGCTGGCCGAGCACTTCGACGCGGTGATCGGCGGTGTCGAGCTGGTGAGCGGCGACAGCGAGCTGACCGACCCGGTGGAGCAGCGCGAGCGGTTCATCGCACAGCGCGCGCAGCGCGGGCCGGACGAGGAGGAGGCGCCGCATCCCCACGACGAGGAGTACGTGCGCGCGCTGGAATACGGTCTGGCGCCGTCGGCGAGCGGCGGCATGGGCGTGGATCGCCTGCTGATGATCCTCACCGGCGCGGAGACGCTGCGCGAGGTGGTGCCGTTCCCCACGATGCGGGAGCTCAAATGAGCGAAGCGCCGCTCGATCCGCTCCACTTCGAGCCGGCGCCGGCGATCGTCGGCGCGGTGCCGGGCCCGCGCTCGCGCGAGCTGCTGGCAGAGCAGGAGCGACTGGAGAGCCGCGCGCGCTCCTACCCCCGCAGCGTGCCGATCGCCCCCGCGCAGGGGCGGGGCGCGACAGTGCGCGATGTGGACGGCAACACCTTCATCGACCTCTTCGGCGGCGCGGGGGTGCTGAACGTGGGTCACTCGCACCCAGCGGTGCTGGAGGCGGCCGCCGCACAGGAGCGCCGTCTGGTGCACGCGCTCGACTTCCCCACCGAGCCGAAGCTCGGCCTGATGCGCAAGCTGAAGCGCCTGCTGCCGGGGGGGCTGCGCGAGGCGGCGCGCTTCCACTTCGGCGGCCCCACCGGCTCGGACGCGGTGGAGGCGGCGCTCAAGCTGGTGCGCGCCGCCACCGGCCGCGCGGCGATGATCGCCTTCCAGGGCTCCTACCACGGCATGACCGCGGGCGCGCTGTCGGTCACCAGCGACGTCCACTACGCCGGGCGCGCGCCGGCGGAGGTGCACTTCATGCCCTACCCCTACTGCTACCGCTGTCCGCTGGGCCTCGAGCCGGACAGCTGCGGGATGGCGTGCGCGCGGCTGCTGGAGAGCTCGCTGGGCGACTCGCACAGCGGCATCCCCAAGCCGGCCGGCGTGATCGTCGAGGCGATCCAGGGCGAGGGCGGCACGATCGTGCCGCCCCCCGGCTACCTGCGCGAGCTGCGGCGCATCACCCACGCACACGGGGTGCCCCTGATCGTGGACGAGGTCCAGACCGGCTTCGCGCGCACCGGCAGGATGTTCGCGTGCGAGCACGACGGGGTGGCGCCCGATGTGCTCGTGCTCTCCAAGGCGCTCGGCGGGATCGGCTACCCGCTGTCGTGCATCGCCT
>WQXW01000034.1 GCA_009781575.1 Solirubrobacterales bacterium | reverse complement strand
TTACCCTCTACTTAGCCGCGCGCGGGGAATATGCGCTCGCCTTTCTTGTAACCATTCTGCGCGGTTTTGCTGCCGCGCTCGCGTTCGGCGGGATTTTTTCGCCCGCGCATTTATTTTCCCTCGCGGGAGGCGTTGCGGCTGTAAGCCTTACCCTTGTGCTTTGCCGTTGTATGTATGCCTACCTGAGCCTGTACGGGGTATCCATTGCTGCCGCGCTTGCCCATGCGTTCGCGCAAATTTCGTGCGCGCTCTTACTCTTTCTCTCCTGGGAGGCAGCGGCGCTTCTCCTTCCTGTTATGCTTACCTTTGCCGTAATAACCGGTGGCATAAACGCGTATCTCGCGCGGCGCATCCTTATTCGGGAGGGCAAGGTATGAAAAAAAACGCTCATGTATTCCCGCTCCTGTGCGCCGCGCTTGTGTGCGCGCTCTTCGGTGCGCCCGCGTGTGCGGCAGAGAGCTATGAGGCTGTTGACTACATTATGGGAACGCGCGTCGAGATGCGTTTTGCAAAAATCGGGAGGGATGCGCACAACGACGCGCAGGAAATTTTTGCCCTGATTCGCTCTTTCGAAAACGCGGTGAGCGCGCATAAGCAGGATTCTTTCTGTGCACGGCTCGCTCTTGAGGGGGAGGCGTATTTTAAAAACGACGAAGAAAAATCATTTGTGTATCCTATGCTGCGCGAGGCGCTTGCGCTGGCGCTGCCCGCCCCCGCCAGGGGACCGCGGCGAGCCGCCGCCTGACCCGACGGGCCCTCGGAGGCCTCGACGCGGGCCCTCCCGGGTGCGGCTGGATAAAGGGTCGATGGCGTAGAATCAGTGTTCGTGCCGCCTCGATCGGGAGAAGAATCCGACGCAGATGTGCGGCCCGAGCCCGGCCTGGTGAAGGCGCTCGAGATGGTCGCTCCGGGGACCGCCTTGAGGGAGGGGCTGGAGAGCATCCTCCACGCGCGCTCGGGCGGGCTGATCGTGATCGGCGAGCCCACCGAGCTCAGCTTCCTCTTCTCCGGCGGCATCAAGCTCGACATCGACCACTCGCCCGCGCTGCTCTACCAGGTGGCCAAGATGGACGGCGCGATCATCCTCAACGCCAACGCCACCAAGATCGCGATGGCCAACGTGCAGCTGATGCCGGACCCCACGATCCTCTCGCACGAGACCGGCACGCGCCACCGCACGGCGGAGCGCGTGTCCAAGCAGACCGACGCGCTCGTGATCGCGATCTCACAGCGCCGCCAGGTGGTCTCGCTCTACGTGGACGCGGTGCGCTACATCCTCGAGGACATCCCCGTGGTGCTGGCCAAGGCCAACCAGGCGCTGGCCACGCTGGAGAAGTACCGCACGCGCCTCGATCAGGTGGCCACGCGCCTCACGGCGCTGGAGTTCGAGGGCGGCACCACGTTGCACGACGTGCTCACCGTGTTGCAGCGCTCGGAGTTGGTCACCCGCATGGCGGTCGAGATCGAGCGGTATATCGTGGAGCTGGGCAGCGAGGGGCGCCTGATCGAGATGCAGCTGGAGGAGACGATGGTCGGCACCGCCGCCGAAAAGGCGGCGCTGGTGCACGACTACATCGCCGAGCTCTCCGACGGCGGCTTCGCCAGCGCGCTCGAGGAGATGGGGCGGCTCGCGCACCAGGACCTGCTCGACTTCGGGCGGCTGGCCGAGCTGTTGGGCTACGACCGCAAGCTGAACACGCTGGACTATCCGGTCTCACCCCGCGGTTACCGCATTCTGGGGCGCATCCCCAGGCTGCCGAGACTGGTGGTCGCGCAGATCGTCCGGGAGTTTGGGGGGCTCGACGAGCTGCTGGCCGCCACCGATGCGGAGCTGGAGATGGTCGAAGGTGTGGGGGAGATTCGCGCAAAGGAGATCCGCGAGGGCCTGCGCCGTCTGCAGGAGATCAACCTCGTGGATCGCTACTTGCAAACTTGACAGCAACGGCCGCCCGCGCGGCGAGCCACCACGAAGGAGGACACCATTCCGCAAACTATGCACGACGAGGGTCTAATGGAGGAGGAGATGGAGGCGCAGGCCGAGCTCGAATACATCGAGTTCGAGTTGGGCGACCACGTGGTCTATCCACACCACGGCGCCGGCAAGGTGATGTGCAAGGAAGAGATGGACGTGCTGGGCGAAACCCGCGAGTACCTCACCATCAAGATCCTTCACAACGACATGACAGTGAAGGTGCCCACCGAGAACGCCGCGCTGGCGGGCCTGCGCCGCGTGATCGACGAGGAGACCGTCAAGAAGGTGCTGGATGTGCTCCAGGACGAAGTGTCGGAGATGCCCAAGAACTGGAACCGCCGCTTCAAGCACAACCGCGACAAGATCAAGACGGGCGACATCTACGAGCTGGCGGAGGTCGTGCGCAACCTGGCGCTGCGCGAGAGCGAGAAGGGCCTCTCGACCGGGGAGAAGCAGATGTTCACCCGCGCCAAGAAGATCCTCGCCTCGGAGCTCATGTATGCGCTCGACAAGGATGAGGATGAGGCCGAACAGTATCTCGACGACCTGCTCGCCAACTCGGCGTCCAGCCGGCTCGCGGTCGCCAAATAGCGAGACGCGCGCGCACGCACCGGCGCCTGCCACCCGGGCCCCACGGTGCGTGCGCGGCGCCTCGAGCCCGGCGCGCCCCCGCCGGTCGAGCCCTCGCCCGGCGCCCGCCCGCCCGTCGAGTGCTCGCCCGTGGCGCCCGCCGAGTGGGCCGTGGCGATCGCGCTGATCCTCGCCGCCGGCGCCGGCGAGCGCCTCGGCGCGCACACCCCCAAGGCGTTCGTGCCCCTCGCGGGGCGCCCGCTGGTGCAGTGGAGCGTCGACGCGCTGGCGGAGGTGGCCGAGATCGAGCGGATCGTGGTGGCGTTGCCCCCGGGCGCGGGCGCGGGCGCGCCGGCGGGCACCGTCGGCGTGGTGGGGGGCGCGGCGCGCTCGCAGTCGGTGGCGCGCGCGCTGGCCGCGGCCGGCGGGGGCGAGGAGCCGGTGCTGGTGCACGACGCCGCGCGCCCGCTGGTGAGCGCCGCACTGGCGCGCGCGGTGCTCCACGCCGCCACGCGCCCCGGTGTGGACGGCGCGGTGGCGGCGGCGAGGGTGACCGACACGGTCAAGCGCGCCGAGCCGGCGGGGGACGGCGCGCCCCGCGTCGCCCAGACGCTCGAGCGCGCGGGCCTGTGGGCGGTGCAGACACCCCAGGTGTTCCGGCGCGGCGCGCTGGAGCGCGCGCTGGATGTGCCCGAGGAGGTGCTCACGCGAGCCACCGACGACGCGTGGCTGGTGGAGCGCGCCGGCGGCACGGTCGTGCTGGTGGAGGCGCCGCGCGAGAACCTGAAGGTGACCACCCCGCTCGATCTGGCGCTGGCGGAGCTGCTGATCGCCCGCGCGGCGCCACCGCCGCCACCGGGGCCACCCGCGCCGCCGGGGACACCCGCGCCACCAGGGGCACCCGCGCCGCCGGCGCCGCCGGCGCGAGCACGTGGTTGAATCCGCGCGCGCATGCTGACCGACTATCACCTGCACCTGCGCCCCGACGACCCCTCGGCCAGCGCGGCGCGGCACTTCACCGCGGAGAACGTGGAGCGCTACCGCGCGGCGGCGCGCGCGCGCGGGATCGACGAGCTGGGCGTGTCGGAGCACATCTACCGCTTCGCGCAGGCGCTCGATGTGTGGCGCCACCCGTTCTGGGTGGACAATGCGACCGACGACCTCGAGGGATACTGCCGCTTCGTGCGCGAGCACACCGACCTGCGCCTGGGGGTCGAGGCCGACTTCATCGCGGGGCGCGAGGACCGCATGGCCGAGCTGCTGAGCTCATACGATTTCGACTACGTGGTCGGCTCGGTGCACTTCCTCCAGGATCGCGCGGTCGACATGGATCAGTACACGGTGTGGGACCGCAGCCAGAGCCCGGAGCGCATCTGGGAGCGCTACTTCCGCACCCTGGGCGAGGCGGCGCGCAGCGGCCTGTTCGACATCCTCGCCCACCCCGACCTGGTGAAGGTGTGGGGCCGCGCCGACCGGGAGCGCCCGCATCCCGAGGGCGATCTGCGTCGCTACTACGAGCTGGCGCTCGACGGCATCGTGGAGGGTCGCGTGGCGATCGAGCTCTCCACCGCGGGGCTGCGCAAGCGCGCGGGCGAGCTCTACCCCGCGCCGGCGTTCCTACAGATGTGCGTGGAGGCCGGCGCGCCGGTGGCGCTCTCCAGCGACGCCCACACGCCGGAGGATGTGGGCGCCGACTACGAGCGCGCGCTGGAGCTGCTGGAGCGGCTCGGCGTGGGCGAGCTGTGTATCTTCGAGGGGCGCTGGCGGCAGCTGGCCCCGATCGGAGCGACGTGACGAGATGAGCCGAACCGGTATCGGATACGACGTTCACCGCCTGCAGGAGGGCCGGCGCCTGGTGCTGGGCGGGGTGGAGATCCCCCACGAGCGCGGCCTCGAGGGGCACTCCGATGCCGATGTGCTGTGCCACGCGATCATCGACGCGCTGCTGGGCGCGGCGGGCAGCGGCGACATCGGCGAGCACTTCCCCGACAGCGATGACACCTGGCGCGGGGCCTACTCGCTCGAGCTGCTCGGCCTGGTGTGCGCGCGGCTCTCGGTGGCGGGCTGGCGGATCGGAAACGTGGACTCCACCGTGATCATCGAGCGCCCCAAGCTGGGCCCCCACCGCCAGGCGATCCTCACGAGCCTGGCGGAGGAGATGGCGGTGGCGGCGGATCGGGTGAACGTGAAGTTCACCACCGGCGAGGGCATGGGCTTCGTGGGCCGCGCGGAGGGTGTGGCGGCGCTGGCGGTGGCCACGCTCGATCCGGCACCGACCGGGGCCTCAGGGGAGTAACTGCAGCGCCTCGCAGTGCGCGGGCTTCACCGCGTGAAAGTGCCGCGCGTCGAGCGTTGCCACATATGCGGTGTTCAGTCGCTCGGCGAGCGCCACCACGCTGGCGTCGACCGCGCCGAGCGGGAAGTTGTCATAGCGCCTGATCAACTCGGCGATACGCTCCCACTCCTGCGCAGGCGGGCAGTCGACGTCGAGCGTGGTGAGTCCCTCCATGAACTTCGCCTCCACCTCGGATCCCAGACGCGTGGCCGCCAGGTAGCCCACCTCTGTGACGACGAGCAACGGGATCACCGCACGCACGTCCGAACGCTTCAACAGTTGCGCGCACGCCCCATGGTCGTCGTCGTCGGCATCGAGTGCGGCGTAAAGCGGGCCGGTGTCAAAGACGACGAGCATCGCGCCACTCGCGGGCGAGGATCTCCTCGGCGCGGCGCGCGGTGTCGCGCTGCCCACTTCTACCGGCTCCGATGAATGAGGGCACAGTCGCCGCGGTCGAGTCCACGTGCTCCCACAGCGCTTCGCATGCGATCTTGGAGATCGACACACGCCGGCGCTCGGCCTCTCGCTTGACCTCCCGCGCCAGCTCGTCCGGCAGGCTGATGGTGGTGCGCATCATCTCCGCATTGTGCATCATAGCACCAGCGATGCACGGTGCTCGGCGCCGTTCGAATGCGGCATTTTGCGGAATCTGGCCCGCGGTCGCGAGCACACCTGTCTGAGGGGCCGTTGGTGGATTCAAAAAGAGGATTCGTTCCGCGTGGAACCAATCCTCAAAACAAAAAACGAAACGGCTGCTGCTCGACCGGCGTCGCTGGAGCGGGCGTGCCGCCTGCGCACCGCCTGTGTGCCCGGCCCGCCGCGGTGTGGCTCGATCCGTGTAGATAAATCAAGCGCTCATACGGTAGACTAGAGTTCGTGGCCACCACCACGATCAGGGTCAGCGAGCGCACTCGCGATCGCTTCGCGGAGCTCGCGCAGGCCACGGGCCGCTCGATGAGCCAGCTCGTGGACGAGGCGGCCGATGCTCTGGAGCGACGAGTGTTCTTCGAGCATCTCACCGCCCGCTATGAGTCACTGCGCGCCGACTCGGCCGCGTGGCAGGAGATCGAGGCCGAGCGCGCGATCGAGGCCGGCATCCTGGGCGATCGCTCGTCGTGAACCCCGGTCGGGCGGAGGTGTGGCTGGTCGACTTCGGCGATCCGGTCGGACGCGAGCAGTCGGGCAGAAGGCCGGCGGTTGTCGTGTCGGCCGACGCGCTCAACCACAGTCGCGCGGGCGTGGTGGTCGTCGTGCCCACGACCACAACCGCTCGCGGCCTGCCGTCACACGTCGAGATCGAGCGGCGCGGGTCAGGTCTCGACGAGACCAGCTATGCGAAGTGCGAGGACGTCAAGTCGATCTCCGAGCAGCGCCTGATTGCGCAAGTGGGAGCGGTGGGTGAGGAGGCAATGTTCGAGATTGCCCGGGCGCTGCGCTTCCTGCTCGACCTCTGACTCTTCACCCCGCGATGGGCGTGGTCGCAACCGCCGGCGATCGATACCGTTGCAAACCGTGCGCCAGATCCGCCTCCACGACACGCGCGCCGGAGAGGTGCAGCCGTTGCGCCCGCGCGTGGCTGGGCGCGTGGGCATCTACGCCTGCGGCCCCACCGTGTACAGCCGCATTCACATCGGCAACGCGCGTCCGTTTGTGACATTTGCGCTGCTCGCGCGCTTTCTCGCGCACGAGGGCCTCGCGGTGACGCTCGTGGTCAACATCACCGACGTCAACGACAAGATCTACGACGCCGCGCGCGCCGGCGGCGTGCCCAGCGCCGAACTGGCCACCGAGATGACGCGGGCCTACATCGAGGACACCGACGCGCTGGGCCTGGGGCGTCCCGACCACGAGCCGCTCGCCTCGCAGATGATGGAGCCGATCGTGGCCCACATCCAGGCGCTGATCGACTCCGGCCACGCCTACGAGGCGAGCGGCGATGTGTTCTTCCGCGTGCGCTCCGATCCCGGCTACGGCTCGCTCTCGCACCGTCGGGTCGACGACATGGACCAGGGTGAGGGCGTGGAGGGGGCCGAGCGCAAGCACGACCCGCTGGACTTCGCGCTGTGGAAGGCGCGCAAGGGGAGCGAGGACACCTGGTGGCGCTCGCCGTGGGGCGAGGGGCGCCCCGGCTGGCACATCGAGTGCTCCGCGATGGCCGAGGCGCTGCTGGGCGTGGGCTTCGAGATCCACGGCGGCGGCTCGGACCTCGTGTTCCCCCACCACGAGAACGAGGCCGCGCAGACGCGCGCCGCGCGCGGCGCCGAGCTGGCGCAGCTGTGGGTGCACAACGGCATGGTGCAGGCCACCGGCGAGAAGATGGCCAAGTCGGTGGGCAACATCGCGCCGCTGCACGAGGTGATCTCCCGGTGGGGCCGCGACGCGGTCGTGATGTACCTGGTGTCCGGCCACTATCGCCAGCCGTTGGCCTTCTCGCCGGCGGAGCTCGAGGACGCGCAGCGGCGCGTCCACCGGATCCGCGACGCGATGCGCCGGCTGCGCGCCGGCGCGCCCAGCCCCGCCGACATGGCCCACCACCGCGACACCTTCCTGGAGGCGCTCGCCGACGACTTCAACACGCCCCGCGCGTTGGCCGCGCTGTTCGAGTGGATCCGTGAGGCCAACCGCCGCACCGAGGCCGGCGATCGGCGGGCCGGCGGCGATGGGGCCGGCGGCGATGAGGCCGGCGGCGATGGGGCCGGCGGCGATGAGGCCGGCGGCGATGGGGCCGGCGGCGATGAGGCGGTCGGCGATCGGCGGGGGGGGGGCGACGAGCACCTGCGCGAGATGCTGGGGCTGCTGGGGTTGGAGGCGCTCACGCCGTTGAGCGCCGCCGGCGAGGGCGGGGGTGTCGACCCGCGGGCCGCGCAGCTCCTGCAGGAGCGCGAGCGCGCGCGGGCGGCGCGGGAATTCGAGCGCGCCGATCGCCTGCGGGAGGAGATCCGCGCGATGCGGTGGGAGGTGCGCGACGGGCCCCACGGGCCGGAGCTCATCCCGCTCGCGCCGCGCCAGCGCCAGCGCCAGCAGTGATCCTCTATGGGCGAAACCCGGTCAGGGAGGCGCTGCGGGGGCGGCGCGCGCGGGGCGTGGGGGAGGTGTGGGCCACCGACAGCGCCGCGCGCGAGCCGTGGCTGCGGGGCCACGCGGTCGAGGTGCGCCCCGCCGCGGCGATCGCCAACCGCTGCGGCTCGCAGGCGCACCAGGGCGTGTGCGCCGAGGCCGGGCCCTATCCCTATGTAGCCGCGGCGGAGCTGCTCGCCGGCGAGGATCCGCTGATCGTGGCGCTCGACCAGGTGCAGGATCCCCAGAACCTGGGATCGATCTGTCGCACCGCCGAGTGCGCGGGCGCCACCGGCGTGGCGATCCCCGAGCGGCGCGCCGTGGAGGTGACCCCCGCGGTGTGCAAGGCCTCCGCGGGCGCGGTCGAGCACCTGCGCGTGGCGCGCGTGCGCAACGTGGCCGACCTGCTCGCGCAGGCGCGCCGGGCGGGCTGCTGGTGCTATGGCGCCCGCGCCGGGCCGGGGTCGGTGCCGTACGGGCAGCCCGACTACAACGGAGGGGTGGTGGTGGTGCTCGGCAGCGAGGGGCGGGGGTTGCGTCCGCGCGTGGCCTCCAGCTGCGATCAGCTGATCGCGCTGCCCCTGCGGGGGCGGGTCGGGTCGCTGGGAGTTGCCGCCGCGGCGGCTGCAATCCTGTACCGCGTGATCGAGGATCGCCGAAGTGCGTCTTGACAGGGTCGCGCCGATATGCAAGGCTCCGGCCCACATAACACTGAACCTCACCTGAAGCATGCTTTAGGTAGGTTGAGAGTTGGCGCCGCGGGAGGCTGTGCGCCACTGAGCAGTATCGGGCCGTGGACGGCCCGAGAAAGGACCGCTCGTGGCACGTATCTCCCAAAACCCTCACGCTGAAGTCAAGGTTGACGACTGCTTTCTGATCGCCCTGGCCAAGGAGGGCGATCCCACCGCGTACGACCGCTTGGTGCGCCGCTACCACAGCTTCGTGCGCCTGAAGGCCTCCTCCTACTTCCTGGCCGGCGGCGACCCCGACGACCTGATCCAGGAGGGCCTGGTGGGCCTGTACAAGGCGATCCGCGACTACCGCACCGACCGCGAGTCGAGCTTTCGCAACTTCGCCGAGCTGTGCATCACCCGCCAGATCATCACCGCGGTAAAGACGGCGACCCGCAACAAGCACTCGCCGCTGAACCAGTACGTGTCGTTCTCCTCCGCGCCGGCCGCCGGCGGGGAGGACGTGCCGACGCTGGATCAGCTGTTGCCGGGCCCCACGGTGCACGACCCGGTCAACCAGGTGATCTCCGCGGAGGAGCTGCGCGCGCTGGTGGGCTGCCTCTCCACCGTGCTCTCAGAGCTCGAGAGCCACGTGCTGTCGCTCTACCTCGACGGCTGCTCCTACGAGCAGATCGGCGCGCAGCTGAGCTGCGACACCAAGACGGTGGACAACGCGCTGCAACGGGTCAAGCGCAAGGTGGGAGCCCATCTCCAGGCGCGTGCGGTCGTCGCCTGAGGGGCTCCCGCGCCGACCGGCTCTGAGGCGGCTGGGGTGAGTGGGGCGCCGATGCCCGAGTCCCTCACGATCGCGCTGGTCGTGGTGCTCGCGCTCGCGATCGGCTGCGCCGTGGCGGTGCGCCGCGCGCGGCGGCTGCAGGAGCGGCAGCGCTCGCTGGAGCGAGATCTCGACGCGGTGCAGGCCGCGCTGGTGCCCCGCGTGCCGGCGCGGCTGGAGGGCCTCTGGGTGTCGGTTGGGTACCGTCCCGCCGAGGGCCCGGCGGCCGGGGGAGACTTCTACGACCTCTTCAGCCCCGGGCCGGACAGGGTGGCGATCATCCTCGGGGACGTCGCGGGCCACGGACCGCGGGCGCTCACGCAGGCGGCGCTCACGCGGTACACGGTGAGGGCCTACCTGCAGGCGGGTCTCGAGCCGCGCCGCGCGCTGGCGCTGGCGGGCGAAGCGCTGGTGGACCCGAGCGGCGCGCACTACGCGACGGTGGCGGTGGCGCTCTTCGATCGCTTCCACGGCACGCTCACATACGCGCTGGCGGGCCACCCGCCGCCTCTGCTGTGCGGCGAGCGGGGGCGGGAGCACCGCACCGTGACCGCGTGCTCCTCGCCGCCGATCGGCTCCGGCCTGCCGACGGGCCGGCGCCAGACCACCGTGACTCTCCCCAGGGGGGCGGCGGCGTGCTTCTTCAGCGACGGCCTCGTGGAGGCCCACGCGCGGGGCCAGCGGTTCGGGCGCGAGCGGCTGCGCGAGATCCTGGCCGAGCTCGGTCCCCGCCCGGAGGCCGCGCGGGTGCTGGAGCGGGTGAGGGCGGCAGGTCGCGCCGGCCACGACGACATGGTCGCGTGTGTGCTGGCGCCGGAGCTCACGGGTGGCGGGGCGGCGCGGCACACCGAGCAGCTCGAGCTCGGCGCGGGCGAGGTGGAGCGGCTCCACGTGGCGCGCTTCCTGGAGGAATGCGGCGTGCCGGGCTGGGAGATCGCGCTGGCGCTCGAGCGCGTGGAGGACCTGGCGGCCGGCGATGAAACGGCGCTGCTCAGCGTGGAGCTCGGCGCGGGCACCGGCACCGGCACCGGCGCGCCCACCGCG
>WQXW01000033.1 GCA_009781575.1 Solirubrobacterales bacterium | reverse complement strand
GACCGACCCCTGCGGGCTGGCCTGCTTGACCGTGGCGGTGATGATGTCGCCCACGAACGCGTACCGCCGGCGCGAGCCGCCCTTCACGCGGATGCACAACAGCTCGCGCGCGCCCGTGTTGTCGGCCACGCGCAGCCGTGTCTCGTTCTGGATCATGCGCCGGCCTCGATCGTCATCGCGCGCGCTCCAACACGTCCAGCAGCCGCCAGCGCTTGGTGCGCGACAGCGGCCGGCTCTCCAGCACCCTCACCATGTCGCCCTCGTGCGCCTCGTTGGCCTCGTCGTGCGCGTGGAGCGTGCTCGAGCTGCGCACGATCTTTCCGTAACGGCGATGCTGGCGCGCCACATCGATGCGCACCGTGATCGTCTTGTCGGCCCTGCTCGACACCACCACGCCCTGGCGCACGCGCCGGCTGCCCGCGACCTCCGCGTGCACCGGCGCCAACGACTCGGTGGCCGGCGCCTTCGGCCGCGCCGCCGCCTTCTCGCGTTCCCGCCCGCGCCGCGCGCGGCGACGCGCCGCCTTTGCGCGGCGCTCGGAGTCGCGCTGCGCCTGGCGATCCTGCGGCGAGCGCGGTCCCGACGGCGCCGCCGGCCGCGCGCGCTTGCGACGGCGCCGCTCCTTGGCGCTGAGCCGCTCCTCCGGCTCCGCGCGCGCCGCCGGCGCCGGCTCGGGCGCCGCTGCGGTGGCGGGCTCGGCGTCGGCCGCGGGCGACCGCTCGGCTGCGGGCTCGGCCTCGGGCGCCGGCTCAGCCTCAGCGGCGGGCTGCTCGAGCGCGCCCACCGGCTCCTCCGCCTGGGGGGCCTCGGCCTGTGGCTCCTGGGGAGCCTGCTCGTCCTGGGTGTCCTCTTGCATCCGCTCTCCCCTTCTCAGCTGTCCTGCGCGGCGGCGTCCTGCGCGGGGGCCTGTTGCGGGGCGCCCTCGTGCGCGGCGCCCTCGTGCGCGGCGGCGTCGCGCGCGGCGGCGTGTTGCGCGGCGCGCGGGGAGCGCCCACCGCGGCGCTGGCGCTCACGCGCCACCGTGAGCGCCCGGGCGAGGTCGCGGCGGGTGCGGCCCAGTCCGGCGGTGTCCTCGAGCTCGCCGGTGGCGTTGGCGAAGCGCAGTCCCAGCAGATCCTTGCGCAGCGTGGCGATCTGCTCGGAGAGCTCGCTGCCGCGCAGGTCGCGCAACTCCTTGACGTCCATCGCGCGCTCCCCTAGTCCTCTCGCTCCACGAACTTGCACTTGAGCGGCAGCTTGTGGGCGGCCAGGCGGATCGCGTCGCGCGCGAGCGGCTCCGGCACGCCGGCGAGCTCGAACATGACCCGGCCGGGCTTGACCACCGCGACCCACCCCTCGGGCGAGCCCTTGCCGGAGCCCATGCGCGTCTCGGCGGGCTTCTTGGTGACGGGCTTGTCGGGATACACGTTGATCCACACCTTGCCGCCGCGCTTGATCTTGCGGGTCATCGCGATGCGCGCGGCCTCGATCTGGCGGTTGGTGAGCCAGCCGCACTCCAACGACTTCAGGCCGTACTCGCCGTACTGGACCTTGAGCTGGCCGCGCGAGAAGCCGGCGCGGCGTCCGCGGTGCTGCTTGCGGTGCTTGACGCGCTTGGGCGAGAGCATCAGCGCGCATCCCCCTGGCCGCCGGAGGGGCCGCCGTTGCGAGGGCGCCCACGCGAGGAGGAGCCGTCGCGCCGTCGGCCCCGTCCGTCGCGCCCACCGCGCCCGTCGCGGTCGCCCGGCGGGGGCGGCGAGCTCATGTCGGTGAGATCGGCGCCGGTGTAGCCCTCGGGCATGATCTCGCCCTTGTTCATCCAGCACTTCACGCCGATGCGCCCGAAGGTGGTGCGCGCCTCATAGAAGCCGTAGTCGATGTCGGCGCGCATCGTGTGCAGCGGCACGCGCCCGTCGGAATAGCTTTCGGTGCGCGCCATCTCCGCGCCGCCCAGCCGCCCCGACACCTGGACCTTCACGCCCTTGGCGCCGGAGCGCATCGCGCTGGTGAGCGCGCGCTTCATCGCGCGGCGGAACGCCACGCGGTTCTGCAACTGCTCGGCAATCGACTGCGCCACCAGCTTGGCGTCCAGCTCCGGGCGCTTGATCTCGAGGATGTTGACCTTGATCTGCTTCTTGGTCATACGGTGCAGGTCGCGGCGCAGCGCGTCCACTTCGGCGCCCGACTTGCCGATCACGATGCCGGGGCGCGCGGTGTGGATGTTGACCTCCAGCTCGTTGGAGCCCTTGCGGATCGTGATGTCCGCCAGGCCGGCGTGCGCGAGCTTTCCGACGATGTGCTCGCGGATCCTGATGTCCTCGGCGAGGTAGTTGGCGAAGTCGCGCTCGGTGAACCAATTGGACTTCCAATCGTGGATGTATCCCACGCGCATCGCCTCTGGATGAACCTTCTGTCCCATCTGCTCCAGCTCTCGTGTCTCTCGTGTCTCTCGTGTGCCTTGATTTGTCGGTGTGGTGTGGTCGCTGTGCTCGCTGTGGGTGCCGGCGCCGCCTACGGAGCGGGCGTCAGCGTGATCGTCAGGTGGCTCGTGCGCTTCTCGATCGGCGTGGCCCGCCCCATCGCGCGCGGCCGAAAGCGCTTGATCGTGGGTCCCTCGTCGGCGTAGGCCTCGCGGACGATCAGCTCATCCCCGACCAGTTCGTGGTTGGCTTCGGCGTTGGCCACCGCCGACTCGAGCAGCTTGCTCCAGTCGCGCCCGACCCCACGCGGGCTGAAAGCGAGGATAGCGCGCGCCTCGTCCACCGGCCTGCCACGCAGGTGAACGCATACCATGCGCGCCTTGCGCGCCGAGGTGCGCACGTAGCGCGCCCGCGCGCGCACAACGGGGCGGCGCGCCATCGGGGTCGCGGCCGCGCGCCTGGGCCGCGCGCGCGGAGCGGGCTTCTCCGGCTCTCGGGTGCCCTCGGGCCCGTCGTCGTGCTCGTCGGCGGCCATCAGCGCACCTTCCCCGAGCCGGCGTGACCGCGAAAGATGCGCGTCGGCGCGAACTCGCCGAGCTTGTGGCCGACCATCGACTCGGTCACGAACACCGGCACGTGCCGGCGCCCGTCGTGCACGGCGATCGTGTGGCCCACCATCTCGGGGAAGATCGTGGAGGCGCGCGACCAGGTGCGCAGCATCTGCTTGCGGTTCTCGGCGTTCATCCGCTCGATGCGCGCGAGCAGGCGCGCTTCCACCCACGGCCCCTTCTTGCTGGAGCGGCTCATCGGCTTCTCCCATAGCCATCCACGGGCGCGTAGGCCAAGCGGATCAAGGACGCAGGGAGCGTGGCGTGCTTCGCACGCGAGCGACCGAGGACGCAGAGTCCGCGCCGGCATACGCGCCCGTGGCGGCTCATCGCGACTTGCCCTTGCCTCGGCGCCGCCCGCGCACGATGTAGCGGTCGGACGGCTTGTGCTTCTTGCGCGTGCGGTAGCCCAGCGTGGGCACGCCCCACGGGGTCACCGGGTGGCGACCGGCTGTGGTGGAGCCCTCGCCGCCGCCGTGGGGGTGATCCACGGGGTTCATCGCGGTGCCGCGCGTCTGCGGGCGCACTCCCATGTGGCGGTTGCGCCCGGCCTTGCCGACCTTCACGTTCTGGTGGTCGGCGTTGCCGATCACGCCCACGGTGGCGCGGCACTCGGCGCGCACGAGCCGCATCTCGCCGGAGGGCAGGCGCAGCGAGGCCATCTCGCCGTCCTTGGCCATCAGCTGCACCGAGGTGCCGGCCGAGCGGGCCATCTGACCGCCGCGGCCGGGCTGCAGCTCGACGTTGTGCACCACCGTGCCCACCGGCATGCGCGCCAGCGGCAGCGAGTTGCCCACCGCGATCTCGGCGTGCTCGCCCGAGGACACCGTCATGCCCACCGTGAGGCGCTGGGGCGCGAGGATGTAGCGCTTCTCGCCGTCGGTGTAGTGCAGCAGCGCGATGTAGGCGGAGCGGTTGGGGTCGTACTCGATCGCCGCCACCCGCGCCGCCACCCCGTCCTTGCGCCGCTTGAAGTCGACCCTGCGGTAGCGCCGCTTGGCGCCGCCGCCGCGGTGGCGCGCGGTCTTGCGCCCGTGCGCGTTGCGCCCGCCGCTCTTCTTGAGCCCCTCCACCAGCGTGCGCTCCGGCTCGCGCTTGGTGATCTCGCCGAAGTCGGGGTAGGAGGCGAAGCGCCGTCCCGGGCTGGTGGGCTTTGGCTTGCGGATCGCCATCCCCTCAGCCCCCCATCGCCTCGAGGCGCGCGAACACCGGAATCGACTCGCCCGCGCGCACCTGCACGATCGCCTTCTTCCACGCGCGCGTGCGCCCGCGGGTGGTGCCGCGGCGCTTGGGCTTGGACCGCACGGTCATCGTGCGCACATCGACCACGTGCACCTCGAACAGCGCCTCCACCGCCTGGCGGATCTGGGTGCGGTGCGCGTCGGGATGCACACGGAAGGTGTACTTGCCCGTGTCCGCCAGCACGTAGCTCTTCTCCGACACCACCGGCCGGATGATCACCTGCGAGTGGTCCATCAGCCCTCACCCCCCTGCTCCGCCGCGGGCGGGCCGGGGTCGGCCGGGCCGGGGTCGGCCGCGCCGGGGTCGCGCCGCTCGCCGGTCCCCTCGCCGCTGTCCACGCCCCCCGTGGCCGGCGCGGGGCCGCCGCGCTGGGCGGGGCCGCCGCGCTGGGCGCGGGCGCCGGCGCGGGCGCGGGCGCGGTGGGTGAGCTCCTCGAGCGCCGCCTGGGAGACCACCAGCGAGGCGGCGCCCAGCAGCTCGGCCACGCCCACGTTGGCGTGCGCCAGCACCGACACGCGGGGGAGGTTGCGGAAGGAGAGCGCCGCCGCGCGCTCCTCGGGGGCCAGCACCACCAGCGTGGGGCGCGGCTGGGCCCAGCGCTCCAGCAGCTCCAGCGCGCGCCGCGTGGCCGGCTCGGGCAGCGAGTGCGCGTCCAGCACCGCCAGCGAGCCCCGCCCGGCGTGCAGCGACAGCGCGCTGCGCAGCGCCGCGCGCTGCTCCTTGCGGTTGACCTTGATCGTGTACCGGCGTGGCGAGGGCCCGAACGCGATGCCACCGCCGGTCCACAGGGGCGAGCGGTTGGAGCCCGCGCGCGCGCGCCCCGTGCCCTTCTGGCGCCACGGCTTGGCGCCGCCGCCGGAGACTCTGCCGCGCGTCTTGGTCGACGCGGTGCCCCGCCGCCGCGCGGCCTGCTCGGCGCGCACGCACTGGTGCACCAGCGCCTCGTGGAAACGCGCCTCGAACGCCCCCTCGTCGAGCGTCACCTTGCCCAGCGCGGGCGCGTCGCTCGCGGGCGCGCCGCTCGCGGGCGCGTCGGCCGCGGGCGCGTCGGCCGCCAAGAGAGGCGCGTCAACCATCGGAGCGCACCTCCACCACGCCGCCGCGGGGGCCGGGGACGGAGCCGCGCACCAGCAGCAGGTTGCGTGCGGTGTCGACCTGCACGATCTCCAGGCCGCGCTGGGTGACGCGCTCGTTGCCCATCTGGCCGGCGGCGCGCAGACCGCGGAACACGCGCGCGGGGTCGGCGGAGGCGCCGATCGAGCCGGGCGCGCGCACGTTGTGGGAGCCGTGCGACTTGGGGCCGCGCTTGAAGCCGTGGCGCTTGATCGTGCCCTGAAAGCCCTTGCCCTTGGAGGTGCCGGACACCTTCACGTGCGCGCCCACCTCGAAGCGGGCCACGGTGACCGACTCGCCGATCTGCAGCTCGTGGGCCTCGCCGCGGAACTCCGCGAGGCGGCGCATCGGCGGCGCGCCGGCCTTCTTCAGGTGGCCGAGCTCGGGGCGCGTGAGGCGCTTCTCGCGGGTGGCGCCAAAGGCGAGTTGCACCGCGTCGTAGCCGTCGCGCTCGGCGGTGCGGATCGCGGTCACCGGGCAGGGGCCGGCCTCCAGCACCGTGACCCGCGCGACCGTGCCGTCGTCCTGGAAGAGCTGGGTCATGCCGAGCTTGCGGGCGAGGATCGCGGACATGGCGCTAGGCGGTGAGCCGGATCTCGATGTCCACGCCCGCCGGCAGGTGGTCGAGGCGCTGGAGCGAGTCGACCGTCTTGGGCGTGGGCTGGTGGATGTCGATCAGACGCTTGTGGGTGCGCACCTCGAAGTGCTCGCGCGAGTCCTTGTCCTTGAAGGGCGAGCGGATCACGCAGTACACGTTCTTCTCGGTGGGCAGCGGCACAGGACCGGACACCGTGGCGCCGGTGCGCGAGGCGGTGTCCACGATCTCCTTCGCGGCCGACTCGATCGCGGAGGTGTCGTAGGCCTTCAGGCGGATCCTGATCTTGTTCTGGGCGGCGCCGGCCATCGGACAAATCTCTCGTGCGGTGTGGGGGGTGCGGTGTGGGGGGTGCGGTGCGGGGGTGTGGTGTGGTGCGGTGCGGTGCGGTGGTGCGGTTTGGGTGGTGGGAGTGGTCTCTGTGGTGCGCGGGGGGCTCTTCGCTGGTGTGCGCCTCTGCGCGAGAAAGGGCGGAACCCCGGGGAATCCGCCCCTCGCCCGCCGGTGCGGCGGTACGTCGTATCCGATTCCAAAGCGGGCCGTGGGAGCGGCCCGCGGCCGCTGCTGCTGGAGCTACTCGATGATGTCGCTCACCACGCCCGAGCCGACCGTGCGCCCGCCCTCTCGGATCGCGAACCGCAGGCCGGGGTCCATCGCGATCGGCTGGATCAACTCGATCTCCATCTGGACGTTGTCGCCGGGCATGACCATCTCGACGCCGTCGGGCAGCTTCGCCACGCCGGTGACGTCGGTGGTGCGGAAGTAGAACTGGGGCCGGTAGCCGGAGAAGAACGGCGTGTGGCGGCCGCCCTCCTCCTTCTTCAGCACGTACACCTCCGACTTGAACTTCGTGTGGGGGGTGATCGAGCCGGGCTTGGTGAGCACCTGGCCGCGCTCGATCTCCTCGCGCTTGGTGCCGCGCAGCAGGCAGCCCACGTTGTCGCCGGCGCGCCCCTCGTCGAGGATCTTGCGGAACATCTCCACGCCGGTGACCACGGTGGAGCCGGTCTCGTGCACGCCCACGATCTCGACGGTCTCGCCGGTTTTGATGATGCCCTGCTCGATGCGGCCGGTGGCGACCGTGCCGCGGCCGGTGATCGAGAACACGTCCTCCACGGGCATCAGGAACGGCTTGTCGAGCTCGCGCACCGGCTCGGGGATGTAGGTGTCCAGCGCGTCGGCCAGCTCGATGATCTTCTGCTTGTAGCTCTCGTCGCCCTCCAGCGCCTTCAGCGCGGAGCCGGTGATGAAGGGGATGTCGTCGCCGGGGAAGTCGTACTCGGAGAGCAGCTCGCGCACCTCGACCTCGACCAGCTCCAGCAGTTCCTCGTCGTCGACCATGTCGGCCTTGTTGAGGAACACCACGATGTAGGGCACGCCCACCTGGCGCGCCAGCAGGATGTGCTCGCGCGTTTGCGGCATCGGGCCGTCGGCGGCGGACACCACCAGGATCGCGCCGTCCATCTGCGCGGCGCCGGTGATCATGTTCTTGACGTAGTCGGCGTGGCCGGGGCAGTCGACGTGCGCGTAGTGGCGCTTGTCGGTCTGGTACTCCACGTGCGAGGTGGCGATCGTGATGCCGCGCTCCTTCTCCTCGGGCGCGTTGTCGATCTCCTCGAAGGTGCGGCCCTCGCCGCCGGACTTCTCCGCCAGCACCTGCGTGATGGCAGCGGTCAGCGTGGTCTTGCCGTGATCGATGTGCCCGATCGTGCCCACGTTGACGTGCGGCTTGTCGCGCTCGAACTTCTCCTTCGCCACTTTGTGTTCGCTCCTTCTCGATTCCTTGTGTAGGAGGCCCGCCCGCAGGCGAACCGGGAAAATCTATCTGAACAGCGACTTTCGTGATTCCTTGTATACCCGCCCGCGCGCTCCGGCGAGCCCGCCGGCGCGCTGCGGGGGGCCCGCGCGGGGTCCTAGGCCGGCACCGGCTCGCCGGTGCGCTGCTCCACGATCCGCTCGGCGATGTTCGGGGGCACCTCCTCGTAGCCCTCGAACTGCATGGTGTAGGTGGCGCGCCCCTGCGTGTTGGAGCGCAGGTCGGTGGCGTAGCCGAACATCTCCGACAGCGGCACGTTGGCGGTGACCGCCAGCGCGTTGCCCCGCCGCTCCTGCCCCTCCACGCGCCCGCGCCGCCGGGAGAGATCGCCGATCACATCGCCGAGGAACTCTTCCGGCGTGACCACCTCGACCGCGAAGATCGGCTCCAACAGCACCGGCTTGGCGCGGCGCGCGGCCTCCTTGAGCGCCAGCGAGCCGGCGACCTTGAAGGCGATCTCCGAGGAGTCGACGTCGTGGTACTTGCCGTCGACGAGGGTCACGCGCACGTCGACCATCGGGTAGCCGGCCTTCACGCCGGTGTCGAGCGCCTCCTCGATCCCCTTCTCCACGGCGGGGATGAACTCCGATGGGATCGCGCCGCCCTTGATCTTGTTGACGAAGTCGAAGCCCTCGCCGGGCGCGGGCTCCAGGTCGATGTAGACCACGCCGAACTGGCCCGAGCCGCCGGTCTGGCGCACGAAGCGCCCTTCGATCTTGGACACCTGGCCGCGCACGGTCTCGCGGTAGGACACCTGGGGCCGGCCCACGTTGGCCTCCACCCCGAACTCGCGCTTCATGCGATCGACCAGCACCTCGAGGTGCAGCTCGCCCATGCCGGAGATCTCGGTCTGGCCGGTCTCCTCGTTGGTGCGCACCTGGAAGGTGGGATCCTCCTCGGCGAGCCGTCCCAGCGCGACCGACATCTTCTCCTGGTCGACCTTGGTCTTGGGCTCCACCGCCACCTTGATCACCGGCTCGGGGAATTCGATCGTCTCGAGGCGCACCGGCGCGTCGGGCGCGGCGAGCGTGTCGCCGGTGACCACCTGCTTGATGCCCACCGCGGCGGCGATCTCGCCGGCGTGCACCTCGGAGACCTCCTCGCGGTCGTTGGCGTGCATCATCAGGATCCGCCCGATCCGCTCGGTGCGGCCGGTGTTGACGTTGAGCACGCGCGAGCCGCTCTGCAGGCGCCCGGAGTAGACGCGGAAGTAGGTGAGCTTGCCCACGTAGGGGTCGGCCATGATCTTGAACGCCAGCGCCGCGAAGGGCGCGTTGTCGTCGGGCGCGCGCGTGACCTCGCGATCCTCCTCGGAGCCGCGGATCAGTTCGGTGCCGACCACCGGGGGCACGTCCAGCGGGGACGGCAGGTACTCGATCACCGCGTCCAGCAGCGGCTGCACGCCCTTGTTCTTGAAGGAGGAGCCGCACAGCACCGGCGTGAGCTCGATCGCCAGCGTGGCCTTGCGAATCGCCTGGCGCAACCGCGCGGGCGGGATCTCGGCGTCCTCGAGGATCAGCTCGACCAGCTCGTCGTCGTAGTGGGACACCTCCTCCAGCAGGTGCTCGCGCGCGGCGGCCGCCTCGTCGGCCATGTGGGAGGGGATCTCGACCTCCTCCTGCTCCTTGCCGAGCTCGTCGCGGTAGACGATCGCGCGCATCGCCACCAGGTCGATAACGCCCTGAAAGTCGCCCTCGGCGCCGATCGGCAGCTGGATCGGCACCGGCCGCGCGCCCAGGCGGTCGACCATGGTCTGCACGCCGGCGGCGAAGTCGGCGCCGATGCGGTCCATCTTGTTGATGTACGCGATGCGCGGCACGTGGTACTTGTCGGCCTGGCGCCACACGGTCTCCGACTGGGGCTCCACGCCGGCGACCGAGTCGAACAGCGCGATCGCGCCGTCCAGCACCCGCAGCGAGCGCTCCACCTCGACCGTGAAGTCCACGTGGCCGGGGGTGTCGATGATGTTGATCCGGTTGCCCCTCCACTCGGCGGTGGTGGCGGCGGAGGTGATCGTGATTCCGCGCTCCTGCTCCTGGGCCATCCAGTCCATCGTGGCCGCGCCCTCGTGCACCTCGCCCATCTTGTAGGTGCGCCCGGTGTAGTAGAGGATGCGCTCGGTCGTGGTGGTCTTGCCCGCGTCGATGTGGGCCATGATCCCGATGTTGCGGGTCTTCTCGAGTGGGAACTTGCGTGGCATGAGCGCTGGAGTGAGCTGGAGTGAGCTGGCTTGAGGAGTCTCGTGTGGCTCTCGGCGGCGGTCCCGCGGCGCGGTCCCCCTGTCGCATCCAAAAAAAATGGGCCCCTCGGGCCCACGCGCGCTACTGGTCTCGCCCGAACCGGTTCGCTGGCTATGTGCTCGAAGGCTCCATCTGGACTGGATGCTCCGTGGCGCGCGCCGGCGGCGTGGCCGTGCGCCCCACGCGATGGGCGACTATAGCAGAGGGGTGCGGCTCTCCTGGAGGGACGAGCAGCCCACAAAATGCGCCGCCGCCCGCTCCCTCGGTGCCGGTCGTCGAGCAGCGGGCGTTGTGTTTTTTGTTTTGAGGATTGGTTCCGCGCGGAACGAATCCTCTTTTTGAATCCCCAACGGAGCCTCAGACAGGCGTGTTCGCGGGTGTCACACCCCCACCTCCACGGGCTCCCCGCCGCCGGCGGCCTGCGCCTCCTGCAGCCCGGCTCGGGGGCGCTCGGCGCGGAGCAGCATCAGGCAGGGCACGAGCGAGAGCGCGGCGATGCCGAGCGCCCACCAGTAGGCGCTGTTGAACGCGTGGGCCAGGTGTGTGGGCGTGGGCAGCGCGCCGGCGGTGG
>WQXW01000032.1 GCA_009781575.1 Solirubrobacterales bacterium | reverse complement strand
GCGCGTCGCGGGCGTCGCGGGCGTGGCGGGCGTCGTGGAGGCGCGCGTGCGCCTCCGGGGCTTCTCCGCGGCGGAGCCCGTCCCGGCCGTGGAGGGCGCCTCGGCGGCCGGGGGCGGCTCGGGGGCGACGCTCAGCTTCTCCAGCCGTGCCTCGATCGCGGAGAGGCGGGTGCCGGTGTTGTGGTCCATGCGCTGCACGCTGTCCTCGACCCCCTCGATGCGCTGCGAGAGGGAGCGCAGGCGGCGGGTGAGCCGTTCGATGTCGGCCGCGGAGGGCAGGTTGAGCGCGCCCATCGCCAGCTCCTGGGCCTGGGAGGCGCGCTCGCGCGCGTCGAACGCCTTCGACAGCGCGCCGGTGAGCACCGGGTTGTCGAGCAGGTCGGCCAGGGCCCTGCCGAGCCTGTCCTCGGTGCGGTAGGCGAGGCGGTCGCGCAGGCTGCTGACCGCGTCGTGGCTGTTGTGGGGCATGCTCGAGGCTCCTGTGGAGGGGGTCGCGAGCCGTGAAGGATACGGTGAGCGCGTGCCGGAGCGCCTCTTCACCTTCATCCAGGCCGAGCTGCCCTTCGAGCTGGGGCCCCCCGACGGGCGCTGGCTGGTGCGCTCGCCGCTGGGCGAGGTCGAGCACGTGGTGGTGCTGGTCACGCTCGGCGCGCGCACCCGCGCGCGGCGCCTGCGGCGCGCTCGCCACGTGGCGCCGGAGCCCGAGCCGGCCGCGGTGCCGCTCACGCGCGCGACCGTGATCGACGCGGTTCCCTTGTCGGCCGCCCGCCAGGCGCACGCGTGGCTGAAGGAGGTCGACCCCGATCGCGCCACCGCCGGCGCGTTTGCGGTGCTCAATCGCATGCTGTTCGCGCACCGCATCGCCACCGCCGATGCCTACATGCGCGAGCTGTCGCCCACGCATGCGCTGCTGATCCGCGCCGGGTTCGGCGAGGGCGAGCGGGTCGCCGACGGGCGCTGGGTGGACGCGCGCGAGCTGAGCATGCGGGGCACGCCGCGCGTGCGCCGGCGCGTGGCGGCGCTGCGCCCCGACGAGCACCTCGCCGCGCTGCTGGGCGCGCGCGAGGAGCCGCTGCTGTGCGAGGAGCTCGCGCTGCGCGCGCGCCTCGACATCGACCAGGGGCGCGTGCGGCTCGCCGCCACGGAGCTGCACCACGCCTACGAGGCCGCGCTGGCCGAGCTCGGCGGCGAGCGCGGCGGCGAGCACGGCACGGGGCTCGGCCCGCGGCTGGATGAGCTGAGGGCCCAGTTGGCGAGCGTGCGCGCGGCCGCGCGCGCGGCCGCGCCCGACAACAGCGGCCACCGCGGCGGCGAGGTGGACGCGCGCGCGGTGCGCCACGCGCTCGAGCGCCTGGAGGCGGCGTTGCGCGCGCGCCGTGCCGCGGGCCCCCCGCGGGGTGTCACATAGACTGGAGCACGCCATGGATCCCACGGTCACAGCACTCGGCACCTGGAGTGGAGGGTGTTTCATGCGCTTCGGCGAGGCGATCGAGCGCGAGCGCCTACGCGCGCTGCTGCAGCCGGGCCGGGGGATCGACACCGTGATCACCGCCGACGTGTACGGCGAGGGCGACGCCGACCGCCTGCTGGGCGAGGCGATCGCGGGGACCCCCCGAGATCGCTTCTCTCTGGTTGGCGCGATCGGCCACGACTTCTACGAGGGCACCCGCGAAGGCGCGAAGGGGTTTCCCCGCTTCACCGATCCACGGCTGCGCGAGGAGCGCGATTTCGCGGGCTACATACGCATGGCCGTGGAGCGCAGCCTGCAGCGGCTCGGCGTGGAGCGCTTCGACCTGCTGCTGCTGCACAACCCCGATCGCACCGGCTACACCAGCGAGGCGCTGTGGGAGGGGATGCGCGCGGTGCGCGAGCAGGGGCTGACGGGCGCGCTCGGCGTGGCGCCGGGGCCGGCCAACGGGTTCACGCTCGATCTGATCGACTGTGTCGAGCGCTTCGCGGAGGTGATCGATTGGGCGATGATCATCTTCAGCCCGATGGAGCCGTGGCCGGGCGAGCTGGTGCTCGATGCCGCCGCCGCGCACGACGTGTCGATCATCACGCGCGTGGTCGATTATGGCGGCGTGTTCCACGACGACGTGCGCCCCGATCGGGACTTTGCCGAGCACGACCACCGCTCCTTCCGCCCCGTGGGCTGGGTCGAGGACGGCTGCCGGCGTCTGGAGCGGATGCGCCCATACGGCGAGCGCCACGGGCTCACGCCGCTGCAACTCTCCTGTCAGTGGAACCTCGCGCACGCGCCGGTGGCGTGCGTGGCGCCCACGCTCATCCAGGAGCGCGGGCCCTCCGCGCGCACGATCGAGGACAAGCGCGATGAGCTGGGGGGCCTGCCGCGCGAGCTGCGGCTGAGCGAGCGCGAGGTGGCGGAGATCCGCGCGATCGGCGACAACCGCGGCTGCATGACCCTGAAGGGCGCCAGCGTGGAGCACGAGGGCGCGCCGCTGCCGGACCGCTGGCCGCTCAGTGGCGAGCTCGCCGAGCTGGCCACCCGCTGGGAGATCGCGCCCGAGCGCGATCTCGTGCGGACGACCGCCTGACCGGCGGCGCGGAGCGCCTAACGGTCGTTAACCGCTCCACAACGTGTGTCTGAGGTTTCATAGGGTAATCAGCTAGTCACAACTTGAGCCAACCTGGGGAGAGGATGACCATGCGTGTACGGAACCTGTTGTCGATGGCAACGATCGCGACCGGCGTGCTCCTACCGGCGCCGAGTGCGCTGGCGGCGCGGCGGCCGCTGCGCCCGGGCGCCGTCACGGGCGCCGCGCGCTCGGTGAGCTCCAGCGCCGCCGCGCTCACCGGCGCGGTCGACCCGCACGGCACTGCCACGAGCTACTACTTTCAGTACGGACTGACACGTGCGCTCGGCGCGCAGACGCCCCCGGCCAGCGCGGGCGCCGGCAACCGTCCGGTGAGCGTCGCGCTGGCGATCGGCGGCCTGTCGCCGATCACCCCCTATTACTACCGCCTGGTGGCGGTGAGTGGGGTCGGCGCCACGGTGGGCGCGGAGCGCACGTTTGTGACCACAAAGGTCCCCCTCTCGCTGCAGATCGCCGTCACCCCCAATCCCGTGATCTACTCCGGCCTCGTGCTGATACAGGGCGCGCTCGCGGGCACCGAAAACGCGAACCGCGAGGTGGTGCTCCAGGCCAACGTGTTCCCATTCACCGGTGGTTTCTTCAACGTGGGCAACCCACAGATCACGCTGTCCAATGGGGCGTTCTCGTTCACGATCCCCCAGTCGCTCGCCAACGTGAGGTACCGCGTGGTGACCACCACCCGCCATCCGATCATCAGCGCGGAAGCGCCCGAGACGGTGTCGTGCAACATCGCCGCGCACATCACACGGGCGCGCCGTCGCCACCACTTCAGGATCGAGGGTCGCGTGAGCCCCGCGCTCAACGGCACCCCCGTCGAATTCGTGCGTCAGACGCGCAGCGGAGCCAGGGTGGTGGTGGGCCGTGCGGTGGTGCGCAACACCGGCTTCGAGAGCCGAGGGCTGCGCACCAGGCGCGGCGTCTACCGCGTGCGGGTGCTCGCCAGCGGCGCGGTGACCGCCAACGAAACCCCCGGGCTCCTCGTCCGCTGATGGGATCCGCTGACGGCGGGCGTGTCCGCTGACGGCGGGCGTGTCCGCTGACGGCCGGGATCCGCTGACGGCGGGCGTCCGCCGACGGGCGGGGATCCGCTGACGGTGGCGGGTCCGCTGAGGGCGGGACGAGCCCGGGACTAGGCGGCCGCGGTGGCGGCCGCCGGCTGCTGCGTGCGCCGTGGCGCGAGCGTTTCGCGCGCGATCACGAGGCGCTGGATCTGTGAGGTGCCCTCGTACAGTTGCATGATCTTGGCGTCGCGGAAGAGCTTCTCCACCGGATAGTCCTTGATGAACCCGTAACCGCCGTACACCTGGACCGCGTTGGTGGTCACTTCCATCGCGGTGTCGGCGGCGAACCGCTTGGCGTGTGAGGACACGAGGGTGTTCCTTTCACCGTTGTCCAACATGGTGGCCGACTTCCAGGTCAACAGGCGCGCGGCTTCGATAGCGGTGGCCATGTCGGCGATCATGAACTGCACCGCCTGGTGCATGGCGATGGGCACGCCGAACTGCACCCGTTCCTTGGCGTAGTCGGAGGCGAACTCGAACGCCGCGCGCGCGATGCCGGTGGCCATCGCCGCCACGCCGGGGCGCGTGTGGTCGAGCGTGGTCATCGCCAGCTTGAAACCCTTGTTCTCCTCGCCCAGCAGGTTCTCCGCGGGGACCTCCACGTCGTTGAACGACACCGTGGCGGTGTTGGACGCGCGCTGGCCGAGCTTGTCCTCCTTCTTGTCCACCACCACGCCCCAGTCGCGCTCCACCACGAAGGCCGAGATGCCGCGGTGGCCGGCGTCCTTGTCGGTCTTGGCGTACACCGTGTAATAGTCGGCGTAACCGCCGTTTGTGATGAAACACTTGGACCCGTTGATGAGGTACTTGTCGCCTCTCTTCACCGCGGTGGTGCGCATGCCCGACACATCCGAGCCCGCGTCGGGCTCGGTGAGGCAGAACGACATCAGCTTCAGCTCCTCGGTGAGCGCGCCCAGGTACTTGCGCTTGACCTCCTCCGAGCCGCCCAGCACGACCGGTGCGGTGGCCAGCGCGTTGCAGCCGATCGAGGTCTGGATCCCGGAGCAGCCCCACGAGAGCTCTTCCTCGATCAGGCAGCCGTCGAGGTGCGCGATGCCGGGCCCCCCATACTCCTCGGGTATGTGGGTGTTCATCAGCCCGAGGTCCCACGCCTTCTGCAGGATCTCCTGCGGCCATGTGCCGTCGCGGTCGTACTCCCATGCGACCGGGCGGATCTCCTTCTCGGCGAAGTCGTGCGCGAGCTCACGCAGGTTCTTCTGCTCGTCGGTCAGCGTGAAATCGACCATCTCTCTCGTGGGCTCCTGAATGTGGGCGGGTGACGGGTCGCGAGGCCCGGCGCCACACCGGCTCGCAACTAGATTGACTGGTCAGTCAACGAGGCAAGCGTAGCGCTTTTGAGCGCCGGGGTCGCCAGCGGTCGCGCTTTCAGCCACAATCCATCCCTATGGTCCCCGTCACGATCGGCGCGCTGAACCTCTCCACCAGCACCCTGGTCGCGCTGCTCGTGGCGATCCTGGTCGTGGTGGCCCTGATCGCGACCCTCAACGGCGGCAACCTGGGCAAGGCCTACGACGACATCGGCGAGGGCGGGCTGTCGCTCGGCGACGGCGCGATGCCGCCCGAGCCGCACCCCGAATCCCCGGCCGCGCGCGGCGAGCGCGAGCTCGAGATCCGGCAGATGTTGCAGGCGCGCAGCGAGCGCATGGTGCGCCGGGGCGAGGCGCCCCTGGACATCGACGCCGAGCTGACTCGGCTCCAGCAGGAGCCCCCGCCCCAGGGCGCCCCCGGGGCCCATCGCCACGACCCCAGCCTGGTCGAGGAGGTCCGCCAGCTGGTCACCGCGCGCAACGCGCGGCGCGTGCGCCGCGGTGAGGAGCCACTCGACGTGGAGTCCGAGGTCGAGCGCACGCTCGCCGAGCTCGATCCGTAGCGATCGGGACCCGCCACGGTCGGCCGCGGCGAGCCGAGGCGACCTCGCGAACACACCTGTCCGAGGCGGCGTTGTGGGATTTGTTTTGAGGATTCGTTCCGCGCGGAACCAATCCCCAAAACAAAACACGACACGGACGCTGCTGGGAGGCTCGGCCGGCACCAGTGGAGCGGGCGCCGGCGCCACTCAGTGCAGCAGTGGCGCGCAGGCCTGCAACTCGCGCACGCTGCGCCCCGCCCGCGCGGCACAGTCCAGATAGGCCTGGGAGGGCCCGCCCGGCACCGGGGACTGCTGAGAGCTGGGCAGCTGCTGACCCGCGCCCGTGGAGGAGGACGCCGCGCCCGTGGAGGAGGACGCCGCGCCCGAGGCGCCGGCCTGGGCTTCCGAGGTACCGCTCCCGGAGAGGCTCGCGGTCAGTTCCGACATCGGCCGAGCGCTCGTGGGCGCCGCGATCCGCTGGGGCCGGTTGAGCTGGGAGAGCTCCACGTCGAGCGCCAGCGTGGCCGAGCGCAGCCCCTGCAACACGCCGCTGGTCGCCGGCGTGGACACGAGCGATGCCCGCAACTGCAGGCGCCGCAACAGGTGGTCGGAGGCGCCGGTGTACACATCGGCCGTGGCATTGCGGACCGCCCCGGCCAGCGCTTCGATCCCCGCCGGCGAGAGCGCTCCGCTCTGCGTGGCGCCGAGACCGAGCGATCCGCCCGCCCTCGCCAGGCGCTGGGCGTCGCGCAGGAAGTTGGCCACCTCCACCCCCGCCACCACGTGGATCGTGCTTTCGCCCCCGATCGACGCGGTGCCGGCCTTCACCGGATGCACCAGCCAGCGGCTCGGGTCGATGCCGAGCGCGGCGAACGAGGAGCCGCCGGAGGAGCCCGCGGCGTGGGCCTGCTGCGCGTAGCTCCGTTCGAGCGTCTGCACGTAGGTGCGCGGCGCCGCGAACGCGCTGCCCTCCAGTTCGAGGAAGAACTGGTGATCGGTGGACACCGCGCCGGCCTGCACGCTGCGCCCGCCCGCCTGCAGCCCGAGCTTCAAATCGAAGCTCGGCAGCGCGCCCGATCCCACGCCCTGGAAGGGGCCGGAGAGGTGGATCGCGACCGGCGCGCCCAGGCCCGAGTGTCCGCCGCCTCCGCCACCGCTCAGCGCGAGCGCGAGGCTCACCTGGCCGCTCTGCACTGAGGGGCCCGAGCGGAAGGTGTCGTTCAGGAGCGCCTGCGCGCTGTCGTTGCTGGAGCCCCCACCGCAACCGATCAGGGCGCCCGCCGTGGTCGACAGCACGAGCGCGAGCGCGATCAGCGCAACTGCCGCACGCGGGTTCGTGTTGGTCTTTGGTGCGCTCATCTCGAGGGGCCAGCGCTGCAAGCCCCCCTGCAGCGGCGCGGGGGCTCGAGGGTAGCATCCGCCCGGTGCGCGCACGCCTGCTCGCGGCGCTGCTCATCGCCGCGACCGTCAGCGCGCTCCCGCTCGGGCGCTCGAGCGCCGCGGCGGGGAGCGGGCCCTCGGTACCCGCCGCGCTCGCCGGCCTCGAGCGCGCCGGCCAGCTGAACGAAGCGCACTACGCGAACTACCGCTCCCAGTACCTCGCCGCGCGCCGCTCGCTGGGGCGGCTCACCGGCACGCGCGCCGCGGAGCTGCGCGGCGTGCTGGCGAACCTCGAAGCGATCGCCGCGCACGGGCAGCTCACCGCCTCGCGCGTGCCCCTGCTGTTCCTCACGCTCGAACGCAACCGCCAGTGGTGGACCACCGGCCCGCTGCTCGCCTACGGCCACCGGGTCTCCTTTCCCGGCAGCCTGCTCGTGTGGGAGTACTACCCCGGCCAGGGCATCGAGCTCCAGTGGCTCGGCACCTTCGGCGAGGCCAACAGCTACTACTTCTCAAAACAGTGGTCCAAGCTGCGCACCGTGCTCGGCGAAGCGCTCTCGCTTGTCAGCCGCCGCGCCGGCGGGATCGCGTGGGAGTACATGTTCCGCTTCGACGGCGGCGCGCCGCCGTGGACGAGCGGCCTCTCCCAGGGCACCGCGCTGCAGGCGCTCGCGCGCGCGGGCACCCATCTGAAGGACCCCGCCTACCTGAGCGCCGCCCGCGAAGCGCTCGGGATCTTCCGCACCGCGCCCCCCGAAGGCGTGCGCATCCCCACCTCGCTGGGCACCCACTACCTCGAGTACAGCTTCGCGCCGCGCGAGCGCATCCTCAACGGCTTCCTGCAGGCGGTGATCGGCCTCTACGACTACAGCCAGCTCACCGGCGACACGCTCGGCGAGCAGCTCTTCGAAGCCGGCGACGCGGAGGCGCGCGCGGAGGTGCCCCACTACGACACCGGCGCGTGGTCGATGTACGACCAACACTCCGAATCCGATCTCAACTACCACGAACTGGTGACCACCTTCCTCCAGAACCTGTGCGAACGCACGCGCCACGGCCCGCCACTGCGCGCCACGGGCCCGATCGCGGGCGATCAGATCTACTGCGCCACCGCGCAACACTTCCACGAATACATGCACCAGAAGCCGGTGATCTCGCTGCTGTCTCACACGCTCGCGCCCGGCACGCGGGCCGGAGTGCGCATGTCCCTCTCGAAGGTCTCGAGCGTCACCATGACCGTGCGCCGGGGCTCGAGCGTGGTGTGGACCAACACCGCCACCGTCGAACGCGGCACCCCCCGCCTGCTCTGGATCACCCCCCGTGGCGGGGGCAGCTACTCGGTCACGCTGCGGGCGGTCGACCTCGCCGGCAACGCCGCCTCCACCAACGGCGAGGTCACGGTGGCACCGCCGCCCCGCAAGCCCGGCGCGCACGCATAGCGGGGCGCACAGCGGGGCCCACGGTGAGCGTGCAATCGCGCGCCCGGTGCGGCCATACAATCGAGCCGTAATGATCCCCACCGCCCAAGCCGCGGCGCTTCGTTCCCGCGGTCGCCAGCCGGGCGCGCTCCCGGAGGGGCCCCGGTGACACGGCTCACGCGCGCGTGGGGGGCGCTCGATCGCGAGCAACGGCTGGCCGGGGGCGCCGCGCTGGCGCTGTTCGTCACGATGTTCCTGCCGTGGTACCAGCAGAACGCGGTGATCACCGGCTCGCGCAACGCGCCGCTGGTCAGCCAGAACCTCAGCGCGTTCGCGGTCTTCTCCTTCATCGAGGCCGCGGTGCTGCTGGTGGCGGCCGCCACGCTCGTGCTCCTGTTCCTGCGCGCCGAGCGCCGCAGCTTCCACCTGCCCGGCGGCGACGGCACGATCGTGCTCCTCGCCGGCGCGTGGGCCGCGTTCCTGCTGATCCTGCGCCTCTTCGACAAGCCCGGCATCACGAGCCACGGCATCGCGGCCAACGTGGGCATCCAGTGGGGGATCTTCTTCGCGCTGGGCGCCGCCGGGCTGATGATCTACGCCGGCTCGCGCATGCGCGCCGCACAGCGCCCCGAGGCACCGGTGCTGCGCGAGCCCCCCCGCGAGCCGCCGCCGCGGGAGCCGCAGCCGCAGGAGCCGCAGGAGCTATGGCCGCGGGAGCCGCAGCAGGGTGAGCCGCCGGAGTGGGAGGGGGAGCCGCGGGAGGCGCCTCCGGCGCCGCCACAGCTGCCCGAGGAGCGCGAGCCCGCGACCACCGTGCTGGCGCGATCGGCGGGCGATGGGTCCGGCGAGGGGCCGGCGGCCGTGCCGGCCCGCCCGCGCCCGCGCTACCCGCCGGCGCCCGGCTCGCCGGCGCCGAGCACCGCGGGCGGGCGGGCACTTGCACGCCGCCGCCGCTCCGCTCCGGACGCGGGCGAACAGCTCCCGCTGGACGCGCTGGGCGACGACGAGCGCCCGGAGCGCGCGTAGTCGCTCCTATCATCGGGGCATGCCCGTCTCACAGCAATCGCCGCCGGTGCCCTCCTCGGTGTCGCTGCTCGCCGACGGCCTGCGCTCGGTGGGGTACCTGCCGGGCGAGTCGACCGCGCTGGTGGCCTACCTGGCCGTGCGGCTGGGCAAGCCGGTGCTGGTCGAGGGGCCGGCGGGCGTGGGCAAGACCGAGCTGGCCAAGGCGCTGGCGCGCCATCTGGAGCGCGCGCTGGTGCGGTTGCAGTGCTACGAGGGCCTCGACGAGGCCAAGGCGCTGTACGAGTGGAACTACCGCAAGCAGCTGTTGCGCATCCAGGCGTCCCACGACGAGCGCGGTTGGGAGCAGGTGCAGGGGGACATCTTTGGCGAGGACTTCCTGCTGGCGCGCCCGCTGATGAGCGCGATCGCCTCACCCGAGCCGGTGGTGCTGCTGATCGACGAGATCGACAAGACCGACCAGGAGTTCGAGGCGATGCTGCTGGAGGTGCTGTCCGATTTCCAGATCTCGATCCCCGAGCTGGGCGTGGTGCACTCGCGCACGCGCCCGGTGGTGCTGCTCACCTCCAACAACTCGCGCGAGCTGACCGAGGCGCTCAAGCGCCGTTGCCTGTACCTGTGGCTCGACTACCCCTCGCTCGAGCACGAGCTGGACATCGTGCGGTTGCACGCGCCGGAGCTGCCCGACACGATCGCGCGCCGCCTGGTCGAGATCGTGGCGATGGTGCGCGCGCTCGACCTGAAGAAGCCGCCGTCGATCGCGGAGTCGATCGACTGGGCGCGCGCGCTGCTGCTGCTGGGGGTCGACAGCATCGACGCGGCCACCTTCAACGAGACGATCTCGGTGATCGTCAAGCACCGCACCGACATGGACCTGGTGGCCGAGCGCGTGGGCCTCGAGCTCTCGCGTCAGCTCGAGCCCGCGCACGCGCACGCGCACCCGGATGGCCCCCGCCTCTGAGCCGCCGCCCGGCGGGCTGGCGGGGCAGGTGCTGGCCTTCGGCGAAGCGCTCCGCACCGAGGGGCTGGCGGTCGGCACCTCCGAGCTGCTCGACTCATTTCACGCGCTCGCCGAGATCTCCTGGACCTCCGAACGCGACTTTCGCGAGGCGCTGGCGGCCACGCTGGCCAAGAGCCGCGAAGACCGGCGCACCTTCGAGCTGGTGTTCGAGCGCTTCATGTTCCGCGCCGCCGAGTTGGCCGCGATCCGCGAGCAGCTCTCCG
>WQXW01000031.1 GCA_009781575.1 Solirubrobacterales bacterium | reverse complement strand
CGCGCGGGCGACTCCTTCGAGAGCAGCGCCTGCGGGCTCGCGCTCGCGCCGTTCTCGATCAGCCCGAAGCGCCGCAGATCCTCCGCCGGCAGGTAGAGCCGGCCCAGCTGCGCGTCCTCGCGCACGTCGCGCAGGATGTTGGTGATCTGCATGCCCACCCCGATCTGATCGGCCAGCTCCGGCGCGCGCGCCGCCTGCCGCCCGTCGCGGGCGCCGAAGATCGCCACGCACATGCGCCCGATCGAGCCGGCCACGTAACGGGAGTAGCCCAGCAGCTGCTCCTCGCGCTCGAACACCGGGCCCTCCACGTCCATCCTCACCCCCTCGATCAGTTCCAGCGCCGCGTCCAGCGGGATCGAGAAGCGCCGGCTCGCGTCGGCGAGCGCCACCATCACCGGATCGTCGCTTGCCGGAGCCCCGCCGGAGGGCGCGGCCAGCTCGCGCACCGCGCGCGCCTGGGCGTCCAGCTCGCGCCGCTTCCGATCGGGCTCCAGCGTGCCGTCGCCGATGTCGTCCACCCGGCGCGCGTACGCGTAGGTGGCGCACATCGCCCCGCGCTTCCGCGCCGGCAGCAGGCGGATGCCGTAGTAGAAGTTGGCCGCCGCGCCGCGGGTGAGCGCTTCGCAGTGGGCGTAGGCCCGCTCGAGCGCCGCTCCCGGGGCGCTCATCGCGCTCCCCGCGCCAGCAGCGCCTCGAGCGCGGCGATCATCCTGCGCGGCGAGGAGGCGCGCGGCGGGCCCGCCAGCACGTCGAAGCGCGCGCGCTCGATCGCGGCCAGCGCCGCGCGGCCGCCGCCCACGAAGGCGGCCACCGCGATGCGCGCGCGGCCGCGCAGCTCGCCGATCAGGGGGGCGCCGCGGTCGAAGAGCGCGCGCGTGCGGGCCAGCTCGAAGGCCAGCACGCTGCGCAGCGGCTCGCCCGCGTGGGGGCGGTCGAGCTCCGCCGGCGCGCAGCCGAAGCGCTCGAGGTCCTCCGCCGGGATGTACACGCGGCCGTTGCGCCGATCCTCCCCCACGTCCTGCCAGTGCTCCGTCAGCTGCAGCGCGGTGCAGATCGAATCCGACAGCGCCACGCGCGCGGGGGTGGCCTGCGCCAGCACCGCCAGCACCAGCTCGCCCACCGGGTTCGCCGACAGCGCGCAGTAGGCCAGCAGCTGCTCGTAGCTGTCGTACTCGTGCACGCGCTGATCCAGGCGGTTGGCCTCGATCAGCCGCTCGAAGGGGCCGCGCTGGAGCGCGCACGCCACGATCGTGCCCTGCAGGCGCACCAGCAGCGGGTGGCGCGCTCGCCCCTCGAAGGCGCGCTCGAGCTCGCCCTGCAGCCAATCGAGCGCCGCCAGGCGATCGCCGCTCGACTCATCGCCCAGCTGATCCACGAGCCGCGCGAAGCCGTAGATCGCCAGCAGGTGCGCGCGCTCCGCCCGCCCCAGCAGGCGGCTCGCCACCGGGAAGTTCTCCCCGCCGGCGCGCGCCATCACCTCGGCGGGGCCCGGCGCTCCCTCCGGCGCTCCCCCCGGCGCGATCCGCTGGGGAGAGGCCGTTTGCATCACCCCGCTTCGCCCCGCTGGCAGCGCGCCAGCGCCACGATCGGGAACACCAGGCGGTAGAGGTGGTAGTTGATGTAGTAGTCGTGCGGGAAGCCGGTGCCGGTGTACTGCGGCTCATCCCAGCCGCCGTCGGCCAGCTGGGTGCGCACGAGCCACTCCACGCCGGCGCGCACTGACGGCGAGCGCTCGCCGGCGGCGTCGAGCGCCAGCAGCGCCCAGGCGGTCTGCGAGGCGGTGCTCGGGCCGCGGCCGATCCAGGCGGGGTCGTCGTAGGAGCGCGGATCCTCGCCCCAGCCGCCGTCGTCGTTCTGGTGGTCCTGGAGCCACTGCACCGCGCGGCGGACCGAGGGGTGGGAGCGGCCGAGACCCGCCGCCACCAGCGCCGGCACGGCCGCGCCGGTGCCGTAGATGTGGTTCACCCCCCAGCGGCCCCACCACGAGCCGTCGCGCTCCTGGTGGGTGAGCAGCCACTGGATGCCGCGCTGCGCCGCGCGCTCCTCGGCGCGGCCCAGCAGCGCCAGCATCTCCACGACGTGCGCCGTCACGTCCGCGCTCGGCTCGTCGATCACCTCGCCGAAGTCCAGGAACGGCAGCTCGCGCACGAGCGCGCGGGTGTTGTCCGCGTCGAACGCGCCCCAGCCGCCGTCGCTCGAGACCATGCCCTCCACCCAGCGCCGTCCCCGTTCGATCGCCGCGCGCTGCGCGCCGCCGTCGGGGTCGCCCGCGCGCAGCAGCGCGATCACCACCTCCGCGGTGTCGTCCACGTCGGGGTAGTTGAGGTTGGCGAACTCGAACGCCCAGCCGCCGGGCTCGAGCTGCGGGCGCGCCCTGCGCCAGTCGCCCGCCACGCGCACCTCCTCGCCGGTGAGCCACTGCGCGGCGCGCGCCAGCGCTGGGTCGTCCTCGGGCAGGCCCGCCTCGGCCAGCGCCACGATCGCCAGCGCGGTGTCCCAGATCGGCGACTGGCACGCTTCCAGGCGCCGGTGGGGGCCCCGCTCGATCATGAACCGCTCGATCCCCTCGATCCCGCGGCGCATCACCGGGTGATCGAGCGGATAGCCCTGCAGCGAGAGCGCCATCAGCGAGTACACCCACGGCGGCTGGATGCCGCCCCACGAGCCGTCGGCCTCCTGGCGTCTGACGATCCAGCGCTCCGCGCGCGCCAGCGCCAGGCGCCGCAGCGCGCCGATCGGCCTGCGCTCATACACGCCCAGCGCGCGATCCAGGCGCCCGAGCCACGCGCCCCGCCGGCTGCGCGGCGGCTTCGGGGTCCAGCCCTCGGTGTTGTGCAGCTCATCCAGCGCGAACGGCAGCGCGCGGCGCGGTTTGTGGGCCAGCACCACCGACAGCGCCACCACCGTCTGGCGCGCCCAGCAGGCGAAGTCGTAGATGTTGAGCGGCACCGAGCGCGGGAGCAGCACGATCTCCGGGGGCAGCGAGGGCACCTGCTCCCACGGCCACAGGCCGAACAGCGCCAGCCACACGTGCGTGAACACGCGCGCGCGCTCGATCCCGCCCCGCTCGCGGATGAAGCGCGCCGCCGCGCGCATGTGCTCCTCCTCCGGCGAGTCCCCCACGAGCCGCAGCGCCCAGTAGGCCTCGATCGTGGTCGACAGATCGCCCGGCGCGCCGTGGAAGTTGCCCCAGGTGCCGTCCTCGCGCTGCTGGGAGCGGATCCACGCGGCCGAGCGCTCCGACTGATCCACGCGCCGGATGCCGAGGAACTCGCGCAACAGCATGTCCTCCGCGTCCATCGTCACGTTCGACTGCAGCTCCGCCTGCCACCAGCCCTCCTGCGACTGCATCGCCAGGAGCTTCGCGCACCCACGCTCCAGCGCGAGCTGCGCGTCGCTTCTTGCCTCCACGATCGGCGACGCCATGACAGAAAGCTACGTGTTTTGCCAGATGGACGGCGTTTGCACGCTCTGCGCAGCCTGTACACGCGCCATTTACAGCGCCCCCGGGCCGGTCAGCACCTCGGTGTGCCCGTGCACGATCGACGCGTGCCGCACCGTGCCCGAGGAGACGTTCACCGGATGCGGCGCCACGAAGCGGTACACGATCAGCCCGTCGATGTCGCGCCGCCCCGCCAGATGGAACGCGCCCGACGGCGGGCGCCCCGCCGTGGCGCGCAACGGCGCGAAGCCCACCGCGTCGATCTCCGAGAGCCGCAGCTGCGCGTGCCCCGGGAGCAGGCGCAACGAGGGCAGGTAGTACAGCAGCGGCGCGCCGCCCAGCTGGGGGGTGTCCACCGCGCGGGGGCCGCTCGCGGGGCCGAGCCCGCTCGCGGGGCCGAGCGCGCGCGCCAGCCCGCGCCAGTTGCCGCGCTGCAGGGTGGGGCTGAGGTTGACGTCGATCGACAGCGCCAGGAACGCCGCGGCCAGGAGCGCGCCCAGCGCCATGCCGGCGGCGCCCGCACGGCGCGCGCCGATCACCACCGCGAGCAGCGCGCTCACCGGCACCATCGCCGCGATCAGGTTGCGCGGGGCCAGGTAGTCGGCGCCCACCGTCACCGCCGCCAGCGGGATCAGGATGCCGCACGCCGCGATCGCCAGCGCGGTGAGCGCGCCGCGCTCCTCCTCGCGCTCGAGGCCCCGCCACAACCCCCACAGCACGCCGGCCAGCGCCACCAGCGCCACCGCCGCCTCGATCCCGTGGCCCAACCGCGCGCCGTTGTATCCCGTGAGGTAGTTCTGCGGGATCGCCTGCAGGCGGCTCGAGAGCGGCCATTCGCCGATCCACTGCGTGCCGTGGCCCCCCTGCACGACCACCAGCGGCACGAGCGCCGCGCCCACCGCGCCCACCGCCAGCAGCGCCTCGCGCGCGGCGCGCGCCTGCGCGGGCGTGCGCGGGGGCGCGTCAGAGCCCGGCACGCCCGCCGGCGCGCGCGGGCGCGCCAGCCACAGCGCCATCGGCGCGACCATGAACACCGCGAAGTAGTGGCTCACCAGCGCCAGCGCGCCGCACAGCGCGAAGGCCGCCATGCGCCGGCCGCTCGGTTGGCGCTCCGCGCGCAGGAAGGTGAGCATCGCCAGCGCGAAGGTCAACACGTACAGCTCGTACGCGCGCGCCTCCTGGGAGTACCAGATGAAGATCGGGTTGACCGCCACGAAGGCGCCGGCGAGCAGCGCCGCGCGGCGCCCGGCGAGCTCCTGCCCGATCCCCCACACGACCGGCACCGCCGCCACGCCGGCGAGCGCGGAGACGGAGCGCAGCGCCACCTCGCCGGTGCCGAAGGTCCGCGAGACGCCCCACACGAGCACGTACCACAGCGGCGGGGTGTTCTCCGTGCGCGCCACCTCGTGCAAGGTGGTGATCAGCGAGGGCACCAGCACGTGCACCGGCGTGAACGCCTCGTCGTACCAGAAGCTCTGCAGGTCGAGCGTGGAGAAGCGCAGCGCCGCGGCCAGCACCGTGAGCGCCGCCAGCGGCCACCATTGACGCGCCCACGCCGGCGCGCGCGCCTGCTCGGGCCCGAGCGGGCGCGGGAGGGTGCCGGCCTCCATCAGCCCCCCACGAGCGGCGCGTCGGGGTAGCCGCGCGGCACGTACTTCAGCAGGCACCAGTGGTGGAGCAGCGCCGAGCCGAAGCACGCGTAGCGGTGGTAGGCGTCGTCCGCCAGTTCGGGCGGCATGTAGAAGCCGCCCTCCACGTGGCGGCGCCCGCCGCGGATCGGGCCGATCGCGATCAGGCACACCTGCGGGCGCGCGCCGGGCGCGCCGGGCGCGGTGTTGCCGCAGATCACATCGCGCGTGGTGAAGTGTTTGAGGTCCTCTTCCACGTCGAGGTTCACGTAGTTGTGGCCCGTGATCGCCCGCCAGGTGCGCATGTCGGCCGCCAGGCGGTGGTTGACGTGCACCTGGCGCGCGAGATCGTTGATCGTCGCCGCCGCCAGCACCACTGCGATCACCACCAGCAGCGTGGTCTCCACCAGGCGGAGGTTGGTGTGCTCGCGCCCGGGGTCGGTGCCCTCGCCCTGGGGGTCTGTGCGCTCGCGATCGTTCATTGCACCGGCGCGATCAGCGGCGCGGCCTGGTGGATGATGAAGAGGCCCTGCACCGCGAGCGTGGCGATCAGCAGCCGGCGGTCGCGCACCACCACCGCGAGCGGCAGCGCCCACAGGGTGTACCAGGCCAAGAGCCAGCTGGCGGTGACCGCGATCGCCAGCAGCGCCCAGCCCGACGCCGCGATCCAGTCATAACCGCGCCAGGTGCGCCACAGCAGGTACACCAGCACCACGGCGAGCGCGGCCTTCAGGAAGGTGTGGTCCACCGGGTAGACGCCCGGCTTGCCGATCAGGTGGGCCAGCTCGGTGGGGAAGCTGTCGCTGGAGACAAACGCCGCGTCGCGGTTGAGCGCCGCCACGATGTCGAGCCCGTGGATCCCGAAGGCCACATAGCCGACCAGGGCGCCGGCGAGCAGCGCCGCGAGCGCGCCGGTGATCGTGCCCACGCGCCGGCGGCCCACGATCATGAAGGGCAGCATCGCCGCGCTCGTCGCCTTGACCAGCGTGCCCGCGATCACCGACGCGCCGCTCCAGCTGTCGCGCCCGCTCAGCGCCAGCGCCACCGCGCCCATCAGAAAGGCGGTCATGATCACGTCGTTGTGCGCGCCCGCCAGCCCGTAGATGATGTAGAGCGGGTTGGCGCCCACCAGCAGCAGCGCCGGCGTCGGGTTCAGCCCGCGCCGGGCGGCCACGCGCCAGGTCAGCACCAGCGTGGCGGCGCTCGCCAAGAGCGCCTCGAGCTTGAAGCCCCACAGCGCGCCCACCACCCCCAGCGGGGCCAGCGGGTAGGAGAGCAGCGTGTACAGCGGCCCGTAGGCCGTGGCCGTCTTCAACCAGCTCTGGCCCTGATAGGGGAACACGGGGTCGTACTTGATCGCAATCGGCCCGTGTATGTAGGGGTTGATGCCGTGCACCACGCCCATGCGCGCGTAGGCGATGTAGCTGAACACGTCGGTCGAGAGCAGGATCGGCCCGATGAACACGATCAGGTGCAGCGCCGCGATCAGCGCGATCACGAAGCGCGACGGCAGCTGCCGCGCCATCACCGCCAGCGCGGCGTAGGCGCCGGTGAAGGTCAGCAGCGCGATCAGAAAGACGCGGTAGCCGAGCGGCTCGCCGATCGCGCCCAGCCATTTCGAGATCGACGGCGCCTTGGGGATCAGCGCCGAGCGCCCCGCGGAGCCGTCGATCATGATCTCCGCCACCGCGAGGACCAACAGCAGCCCGAGGAAGCCCGCCAGCGCGAGCGTGAAGCGCCGCCGGCGCTCCCCGGCGCGCGATGCCTCGGCCGGCGCCCGCCGGTCGATCGTGCCGGCGGCGACGCTCACGGCGCGGTCCACTCCATCAGAGAGCCGTCCACACCGTCTTGGTCTCCAGATACTGCGCGAGCCCGGCGCGGCCGTGCTCGCGGCCCACGCCGGAGGCCTTGAAGCCACCGAAGGGGGCCGCGGGGTCGACCGAGCCCCACTGGTTGATGTACACCGAGCCGGCGCGCAGCAGCGCGGCGAGGCGGTGGGCGCTGGAGACATCGCGCGTCCACACGCCCGCGGCCAGGCCGTACTCGGTGGCGTTGGCCCGGGCGGCGACCTCCTCGATCGTGTCGTAGGGCGATGCGACCAAGACCGGGCCGAAGATCTCCTCGCGCGAGATGCGCAGCTCGTCGGAGTCGGTGGCGAAGAGCGTGGGCTCCACGAACCAGCCGCCGCTGTCGGGCAGCGCGGCCTCGCCGCCGGTGAGCAGCTCCGCGCCGGCCTCGCGGCCGGAGTCGATGTAGCCCAGCACGCGTTCGCGCTGCTCGGCGGAGACCAGCGGGCCGAGCTGGGTGGCGGAGTCGAGCCCCGGGCCCATGCGCATCGCGCGCGCGCGCTCGATGAGCGCGTGGGTGACCTCGTCGAACTGCGCCGCCGGCACGAAGAGGCGCGAGCCCGCGTTGCAGGCCTGTCCGGCGTTGAAGTAGATCGCCTGGAAGGAGCCGTTGATCGCGGTGTCGAGGTCGGCGTCGGGCAGGATGATGTTGGGCGACTTGCCGCCCAGCTCGAGCGTGACCCGCTTGAGCGCGCCGCCCGCGATCGCGCCGATCTCGCGGCCCACTGCGGTGGAGCCGGTGAAGGCGATCTTGTCGAGCCCCTCGCAGCGCACGAGCGCGGCGCCGGTCTCGCCGTCGCCGCTCAGCACGTTGAGCACCCCGGGCGGCAGGCCGGCCTCGAGCGCCAGCTCTCCCAGCCGCAGCGCGGTGAGCGGCGTCTGCTCGGCCGGCTTGAGCACGACCGTGCAGCCCGCCGCCAGCGCGGGCGCGATCTTCCACGCGGCCATCATCAGCGGGAAGTTCCACGGGATGATCTGGCCGCACACGCCCACCGGCTCCTCGCGGGTGTAACAGAGCATCTGATCGCCGCCCACCGGCAGCACCGCGCCCTCGATCTTGGTGGGCCAGCCGGCGAAGTAGCGCAGGTGCTCAATCGAGCCGGCCACGTCCACGTAGCGCGCGTGGCCGAGCGGCTTGCCGTTGTCCAGCGACTCGAGCTGGGCCAGCTCGTCCGCGTGCGCTTCCAGCGCGTCGGCCAGCGCCATGATCAGCCGCCCGCGGTCGGCCGCGCGCATCGAGCGCCAGGGGCCCTGCTCGAACGCCTCGCGCGCCACGGCCGCGGCGCGCTGCACGTCGGCCTCGCCCGCGTGCGCCACCTGCGCGATCTCCAGGCCCGTGGCGGGGTCGAGCGTCGCGAAGGTGCGCCCGTCGGCGGCCTCCACCCACTCGGCGCCGATCAGGAGGCGCTTGGGCTCGGCGAGGAACTCGCGGGCCGCGTCGCCGAGGCCCGCTGGAATCGTGGCTGTGTTCATGGTCACCTCATTCGGTGGGTCGTGCGCGACGCCTGCCCGTCAGGGTCGCAGGAGGATCTTGAGCGCCTCGCGGCGGTCGTAGAGAGCGTACGCCTCCGGCGCCTGCTCGAGGCTCATGCGATGGGTCACCAGCGGCGCGGGGTCCAGCGCGCCGGCCTCCATCATCGCCATCACGCGATCGACGTGGCCGATCACGTTGGCCAGGCCGGTGCGCAGCGTCAGCGCCTTGATCCAGGCGAGCCCCATGTGCACCTCGCAGCGCTCGGCGTAGACGCCCACCGCGGTCACGTTTCCGGCCGGCCTGGCCAGCGAGATCGCGAGCTCCAGCGCGCGGGGATCGCCCACCGCGTCGACCACCAGATCGGCGCCCCTGCCCGCGGTGGCCGCGCGCACCGCGCGCTTGACATCGTCGTGCTCCAGGTGCAGCGGCTCCGCGCCCAGCGTGCGCGCCATCTGCAGGCGCGCCTCCACGGTGTCCACGGCCAACAGCGGCGTGGCGCCCGCCACGCGCGCGGCCTGCACCGCGCAGAGCCCCACCGGCCCCAGCCCGAGGATCACCACCGAGTCGCCCGCGCGCGTGCCGGCGCTCGCGATCGCGTGACAGCCGGTCCCCATCACATCGCCCGCAAAGAGCGCCACCTCGTCGGAGAGGCCCTCCGGCGCCGCGCGCAGGGTCAGGTCGGCGTGGGGCACCAGCAACAGCTCGGCCTGCGCGCCCTGCAGGTCGCCCATCGCCGCCCCGTGGCCGAAGGTGCGCCCGCGCGCGCAGCGGTGATACTCGCAGCGCAGACACCAGAAGCAGGTGCCGCAGGCCGTTTGGAAGCAGCCCAGCACCCGCGCGCCGGGCGCCACGCGCTCCACCGCGGCGCCCACCTCGACCACGCGCCCCACGTACTCGTGCCCGATCGTGAAGCCCGGCGCGATCGGCACGCGCCCGTGGTAGATGTGCAGATCCGAGCCGCAGATGCCGCTCGCCTGCACCTGCACGATTGCGTCGGTCGGCTCCGCCAGCGCGGGCTCGGGCACCTCCTCGACGCGCACCTCGCCGGGTGCCTGAAACGTGACCGCGCGCATTCAGGCGCGACCCTACAGGGCGCGCGCCGGCGGCGCCCCGATGCGCGCGCCGACATCCGCCGGCCCGGCTTCCTCAGCGCGCGGGCCTGTAGGGACGGCGCGCGTGATCGGATACCACCAGCAGCAGTGCGAGCAGCACGAAGTTCATCACCACCGACGAGCCGCCGTAGGCCACCAGCGGCAGGGTCACGCCGGTCAGAGGGATCAGGCGGGTCACGCCGCCGACGATCACGAACACCTGCATCGCCACCACGAAGGAGAGGCCGATCGCGAGCAGCTTGGAGAAGGAGTCGCGCGCCAGCATCGCGGTCTTCATGCCGCGCGCCACGAACAGGAGGTAGGTGCCCAGCAGCGCCGCCGCCCCCACCAGCCCGAGCTCGTTGACGATCACCGAGTAGATCAGGTCGCTTTCCGGCACCGGCAGGATCGTGTGGCCGTCGGGCAGGCGCAGCAGCGAGCGCGCGAAGCCGGTGCCCAGCAGGCCGCCGTCGGCCTGCGCGAACAGCGACTGCGCCAGCTGGTAGCTGCCGCCCGCTTCGTTGTAGAGCCGTTCGTCGAATGGGTGTTCCCACGCCAGCACGCGCGCGCGCACGTGCCCGACGTGCGAGGTCACAAACCACGCGCCCAGCGCGAACAGCACAAGGCCGATCAGCGGAAAGGAGAGCCTGCCGGTGGCCACGTACAGCAGCGCCAGGAAGGCGCCGTAGAACATCAGCGAGGTGCCGAGCTCGCGCGTGAGCAGCAGCGTGCCGATCGCCGCGCCCCACACCACCAGCATCGGGCCGAACTGCTTCATCGGCGGCAGGGTCATGCCCAGCACGCGCCGCCCCGCGCTCACCAGCAGCTGGCGGTTGTCGCTCAGGTAGCTGGCCAGGAAGATCACGATCGCGATCTTGCCGAGCTCGGCCGGCTGGAATGAGACCCCGCCCGCGTGTATCTCCAGGTAGGCGCCGTTGACCTGGCCGCCGATCCCCGGCACGCGCGGCAGCACCGTCATCACGATCCCCACCGCCGCGATCGTGTACCGGTAGCGCTCGAGCACCGCCAGGCCCCAGCGGCGCATGGCCACGATCGTGGCGGCGAACAGCACCAGCCCCACCACCAGCCACTGCGCCTGCTGGCGCGCGAGCGTCGGTTCGATGCGATACACCATTACGATCCCCACACTCGCCAGCACCGCGGCCAGCGGAAATAGG
>WQXW01000030.1 GCA_009781575.1 Solirubrobacterales bacterium | reverse complement strand
GCGCGGAAGGCGAAGTCGCGGCCCGGCTGCACGCCCCGCAGATGCGCGTCGGGCGCGTTGGCGCCGGTGACGTAGCCACCCGCCACCTCAGCGCCCGCGCGCGCGGCGACCGCCTCGTCCAGCAGGATCTCCACGCGCCCGTCGAGGCCGACCGGGCCGATGAAGCCCGGGGGGCCGAGCGCGTGGGCGATCTCCTCGGCGCGCGCCGGGCGGCTCGCGCGCCCGAGCGCCAGTGCGAGCTTGACCTCGTTGACGCGATGATCGCCGCGCACCATCACCAGCATCAGCGGACCGCCGTCCTGCGGCACCACCGGGTAGGCCTTCAGCAGCGCGCCCTGGGCGAGCCCCAGCGAGGCGGCCACCTCGGCCACGGTGGTCAGGCCGGGCGTCGAGACCAGCTCCGGCGCCGGCAGCTCGGGCCCCGCCGCCACCGGCGCGGCCTCGGCGCTTGCGACCTCGATGTTGGCCGCATAGGAGCCCGCGAGCGCCACCTCGTTCTCGCCCGCGGCGCACGGCGCCATGTACTCGTGCGCGCCCACGCCGCCCATCATGCCGACGTCGCCCTCGACGCGGTGGAAGCGCAGGCCGCAGCGCTCGAGGATGCGCTCGTAGGCGGACTCGTGCAGCGCGTAGCGCTCATCCAGCCCCGCGGCGTCGCGGTCGAAGGTGTAGGAGTCGGCCATCACGAACTCGCGCGTGCGCAGCACGCCGGCGCGCGGCCGGGGCTCGTCGCGCTCCTTGACCTGGAGGTGGTAGAGGATCAGCGGCAGGTCGCGGTAGGAGCGCACCAGCTGTGCCACGTGGAAGGTCACCGCCTCCTCGTGGGTCATCGCCAGCACCATCCCCGCGCCCCGGCGATCCTCGAGCTTGAACACCTCCTCGATCCCAAAGCGGCCGCTGCGCTGCCACAGCTCGGCCGGCTGGAGCACCGGCATGAGCATCTCCTGCCCGCCGATCGCGTCGATCTCCGCGCGGATGATCGCCGCCACCCGCTGGTGCACCCGAAAGCCGGCCGGCAGCCACGTCCAGATCCCGGCCGCCATCTGGCGCACGAGCCCGGCGCGCACCATCAGCCTGTGCGAGATCGCCTCGGCGTCCGCGGGCGCCTCGCGCTCGGTGGGCAGCAGGTACTGCGACAGGCGGGTCATCGCCCGCCAATCCTACGTGCCCCTGAGCGCGCCCACCCACACGGCTCGTCGGCGGGCGGCCGGCGCCGGCGGGGGCGCGGCTGCGAGCGGAGCGCCGGGGGCGGAGTGCCGGGCGGCGGTCGGGGGCCGGTCGAGCTCCGTCCGTTCCGTGTTTTGTTTTGAGGATTGGTTCCGCGCGGAACGAATCCTTTTTTTGAATCCCCCAACGCCGCCTCAGACAGGTGTGTTCGATCGGGAAACCCCACGCTCCTCGCCGACGGGCCCGCGCGCGGCGTGTTGTCGCTCGGCCAGCCCTCGATGCGGCCACGGTGTGCAGCGCGATATGAATACACCAGATCGACTCATCGACCCAGAAGGAGCTCCCCGTGGCCTACTCCGTTCCACCGCTGCCCTACGCCTATGACGCGCTCGAGCCCCACATCGACCGCAAGACGATGGAAGTGCACCACGACAAGCACCACCAGGCCTACGTGGACAAGGCCAACGCCGCCCTGGAGGGCACCCCGCTCGCCGACACACCCGTGGAGGAGGTGCTGCGCGACCTCTCGCAGGTGCCCGAGGCGAAGCGCACGGCGGTGCGCAACAACGGCGGCGGCCACGCCAACCACACGATGTTCTGGGAGAGCATGCGCCCCGGCGGCGGCGGCGAGCCGCAGGGCGCGCTGGCCGACGCGATCGCGCAGGCGTTCGGCTCCTTCGCCGAGTTCCAGGCCAAGCTGAAGGAAACGGGGGTCAACCAGTTCGGCTCCGGCTGGTCGTGGCTCGTGCACGACGGCTCCGGCCTGGCGGTGGTGGGCAGCGCCAACCAGGACAGCCCCATCTCGGACGGCAGGACCCCGCTGCTGGGCGTGGACGTGTGGGAGCACGCCTACTACCTGCTCTACCAGAACCGCCGCCCCGACTACATCGACGCCTGGTGGAACGTGGTCGACTGGGCCAAAGTGGCCGAGCGCTTCGAGGCCGCCGGCTGAGGCTCGGCGGCGCCGCGACACGCCAGCCGCTCAGCCAAGCCAACTCAGCCGCGCTTGAAGCGCCGCCCCGCCACCGGGGAGACCGACTCGTCCAGCGGCGCCTTGCCGGCATTGGATCCGCTGCCGGCGCGCTCGTCGCCCGGGGCGTCGTCGCCGCCGGTCCTGCCACTGCCGCCCGCCGCGCCGCTGCCGTCCGCGGCGCCGTTGCCCGCCGGCGCGCCGTTGGCGGCGGGGGCGGCGGCGAGCGGCGGCGCGTGGAGCATCGAGTCCAGCAGGGCGCCGGCGGCGATGTCCTGCTCGGCGGCCTGCGCCTCCAGCGCGGCCATGCGCTCGGGGGTCATCTGGGTCGAGTCCTCGTTGGCGGCGAGCCACTCGCGCGCCTCGGCGGCGGCCGTCTCGTCGCGCTGCACCCTGCGGCCGGCGGCGTAGTAGCGGTCGATCTCCTTGAAGAGCTCATCGACCAGCTGCTCGGTGGGCACCTTCTTCAGCGGCTCGCCCTTGGAGTAGATCATGCCCATGTCCTTGGCGCCGGTGATGCCGAAGTCGGCGTGGCGCGCCTCGCCGATGCCGTTGACCGCGCAGCCCAGCACCGAGACCTCGATCGGGTCCTCGTAGGCTTCCAGGCGACGCTCGATCTCGGCCACGACGGTGTCCATGTCGAACTGCAGGCGCCCGCAGGTGGGGCAGGCGATCAGTACCGGCCCGCGCTCGCGCAGCTTGAGCGCCTTGAGGATCTCCCAGGCGACCTTGACCTCCTCCTCGGCGTGGAAGGTGGAGAGCGAGATGCGGATCGTGTCGCCGATCCCGTCGGCCAGCAGCGTGCCGAGGCCCACCGCCGACTTGAGCGAGCCCGACCACTTGGTGCCGGCCTCCGTCACGCCGAGGTGCAGGGGATAGGGGATCCGCTGCGAGAGCAGCCGGTTGGAGGCGATCGTGTTGGGCACCGAGGTCGACTTCATCGAGAGCTTGAAGTCGAAGAAGTCCAGGCGCTCCATCAGTTCCACGGTCTCCACCGCGGCGCTGACCAGCGCCTGCACGGGATCGTCGAACTCGAGCTGGCGCAGGTGCTTGGGCAGCGAGCCCGAGTTGACCCCCACGCGCAGCGGCGTTTTCCGCCGGCGCGCCAGCTCCACGACCTCGCCCACCTTCTCCGGGCCGCCGATGTTGCCGGGGTTCAGGCGCACGCAATGCGCGCCCGCTTCGATCGCCTCGAGCGCCAGCGTGTGGTTGAAGTGGATGTCCGCGATCACCGGGATCGGCGAGCGCGCGACGATGGTGCGCAGCGCCTCCACATCCTGCTTGCGCGGCACCGCCACGCGCACGATGTCCGCACCGGCCTCGGCGACCGTGTGGATCTGATCCATCGTGGCCGCCAGGTTGGCGGTCTCGGTCTTGGTCATCGTCTGCACCGCCACCGGCGCGCCGCCGCCGATCAGCACGCCGCCCACCGATACCTGCCGCTCGGATGCCATGGGCTCAATTGTACGGGCCGCGTAACCTGGCGTTGATGGCCCGCCCGACACCCGATGTGTACGGCACCGCACGCGGCCCGCTCCCCCGGCTCGCCTCTCCCCTGGCCGCCCGCGCGCGGGCGCGCCGCCACGCGCGCTTCTTCTCGCTCGCGCGCGTGGCCGCGGGCGCGCGCGTGCTGGATCTCGGCTGCGGGGAGCTGGGGTTGCGCGCGCTGGAGCCGCAGCTCGACATCACCGGCGTCGATGTGCACGAGCGAGCCGGCTACCCGGGTCCGTTCGTGCGCGCGGACGCCACGGTGGGGCTGCCGTTCGGCGATCGCTCCTTCGACCTCGTCTACTGCAGCAGCGTGCTGGAGCACATCGCTCCCCCCCAGCGCGCGCACGTGGCGGCGGAGATCCGCCGCGTCGGTCGCGGGTGGTTCGTGCAGACGCCCGCGCGCGAGTTCCCGATCGAGCCGCACTCGCTGCTGCCGGGCGCGCACTGGCTGGGGCCCCGCGCGCGGGCGCTCTACTGGCGCCTGGGCGCCGGCGTGCCGGGGGAGGAGATATCGCTGCTCGGGCGCCGCGAGATGGTGGCGCTGTTCGGCGAGCCGCTCCAGGCCGAGCGCGTGGGGCCGCTGGTCAAGAGCTGGATCTCGCTGCGCGCGCCCGACACGCGCCCGGCACCCGGCGCCCGGCCGCCGACCGGCGGCGCGACGCGCTCAGCCGCCGAGCCGGCCGATGTCGTTGGCCCAGCCGTTGATCACGAGGAACGCCAGCAGCACGATCCCCACTGAGCTGAAGCGCATCATCGCGGCCAGCGAGATGCGCCGGCCGCGCACCTTTTCGGCCACCGCCCACAGCACGTGGCCGCCGTCGAGCGGCAGGAAGGGGAAGAGGTTGATCACCGCCAGCGCCAGCGAGACGAAGCCCAGCACGACGAGCGCGAAGCCGGCGCCGCGGGAGACGGCGGCGTGCGTGACTTCGCCGATCCCGAGCACGCTTTTGAGTTCGCCGCGCACCTTTTCGCTGGTGAAGGATTGGCCGAGGCGCGACACCAGCGAGGTGGTGGTGTGCCACATCTCGCGCCCCGACGCGCCGAGCGCGGCCACCGCTCCGAACTGCCTGGGCGCGACCTCGAATGTGAAACCGACCAGCATCCGCTTGGCTTCCGCGTCGTAGCGGGGGTACACAACCGCGCTCACCTGGTGGCCGTCACGGTCCAGCGTGAGGCGCACAGGGGTCGCGGCGCGACAGCCGCTCGCCTGCGGCGGGGCGCAGCGATGCGCGGCGACGGCGCGCTGCACGTCGCCCACGCTCGGGGTCGGACGGCCGTCGATCGAGACGATCCGGTCTCCCGGGTGCAGCACCCCCTGCGCGGGCGCGCCGTGCACCACCCCGTGGACGGTGTTGCGCACTTCGACCGTCTGGACCGTGGAGTTGAGGTTTTCGAGGGTGTTGGCACCGTTGAGGTCGCCGGCGAGCAGCACCGCCCAGAAGAGCGCCAGCGCGATCAGCAGGTTTACGCCAGGCCCGGCGAGGATCACCGCCACGCGCTTCCACGGCGCCTGCAGGTAGTAGGCGCGGTCGGCCACGCGCAGGTCGACCCGGTCGCGCTCATACGGCGCCATGCCGGTTATCTTCACGTAGCCCCCCGCCGGGATCGCGCCGATCATGTACTCGGTCTCCCCCCTGCGCACGCCGGCCAGCTTCGGCGGGAAGAAGAGCGAGAAGCGCTCCACGCGCATGCCCACCGCCTTGGCCACGACAAAGTGGCCGAGCTCGTGGAGCACGATCAGCGCGACGATCCCAGCGATGGTGAGCACCCAGGCCACCGGCTCAGTTTGGCAGGCCCGGCCGTGAGTGCCGGAGGCGGGCCGCCAACACCGCACGCCCCCGCAGCTCGAGCTCCGGGCGGGCGCCCGCTCCGGCGCCGCCGGTCGCGCTCCGAGCGTTTCGTGTTTTGTTTTTTGGATTGGTTCCGCGCGGAACGAATCCTCTTTTTGAATCCCCCAACGGCACCTCAGACAGGTGCGTTCGAGGCCGCTTCTCCCTCCCAGAAGAGCCGCGCGGCTGTGTATGACGTTTGACGCAGCCTGTGATACCGTCTGGGCGTGCGCACCGTGAGACTCGACGACCAGCTCGACTCACTCGCCAAGAGGGCGGCCGCGAGGGAAGGCGCGACCGTGTCCGAGTTCATGCGACGGGCGATCGCCGAGCGCGCACAACGGACTTTGTCAGGAGATACGCAGGGGAGTTTGGCTGACGTGATCGGCGCGGTCCATGGTGGCGGCGCCGGCCGCGCCCGCGACAGTGGGCGCGCGTTCGGCGAGCTGTTGGTCGAGCGCCGACGATAGGGGCAGCGCCCCCCGATGCTCACCGACGCCGGTCCGCTGATCGCGCTGATCGACGCCGACGAGCCCGACCACGAGCGCTGCAAGGAGGCGCTCCAAGCGATCACGCTGCCCTTGCTCACGACCTGGCCCGCGTTCACGGAGGCGATGTATCTGCTCGCGCGGGCCGGGGGTGTGACGGGGCAGCAGGCTCTGTGGCGACTTGCGCTGCGAGGAGACCTCGAGGTCCTCGCGCCAGCGCCCGACACCCTGGAGCGAACGGCCGCGCTGATGCGAAAGTACGCCGATCGGCCGATGGACCTTGCCGATGCGAGTCTGGTCGCGCTCGCCGAGAAGCGTGGCCTGACCCGTATCTTCACACTCGACGCCGACTTTCACATCTACCGACTCGAGGGCCGCCGCCAGTTCGACGTCGTGCCGGCCGCCGCTCAGGGTTAGGCCGCCTCAGGCGAGCGCCGCCACGACCCCCTGGGCGGCGGCGCGGGCGGCGCGGTCCGCCTCATACAGCGAGTCGAAGGAGTGCACCGCGCTCGCGGGAACGGCGTCGAGGCTCTGCTCGATCACGGCGGCGATCTCCAGGAAGGGCAGGCGCCCCTGCAGGAATGCGTGCACCGCGATCTCGTTGGCCGCGTTGAGGATGCACGGCGCGGTGCCGCCGGCCTGCGCCGCCTCCCGCGCGAGGCGCAGGCAGGGGAAGGCCTCCAGGTCCACCGCCTCGAAGGTGAGGCTGCCCACCTCCACGAGGTCCAGTGGGCGGATGTCCAGCTCGACGCTCTCCGCGCCGTGCAGCGCGTAGGAGATCGCCATGCGCATGTCGTGCGGTCCCAGGTGGGCGAGCATCGCGCCGTCGGCCAGCCCCACCAGGCCGTGGATCAGCGACTGGGGGTGCACGACCACCTCGATCCGCTCATACGGCGTGCCGAAGAGGTGGTGGGCCTCCATCAGCTCGAGGCCCTTGTTCATGAGCGTGGCCGAGTCGATCGTGATCTTGCCCCCCATCGCCCAGGTCGGATGGGCGAGCGCCTCCTGCACGCTCACCTCCTCGAGCTGCGCGCGCGAGCGCCCGCGGAAGGGGCCGCCGCTGGCGGTGATCGTCAGGCGCTCCACCGCGCCCGGCGGCTGTCCGGCGAGCAGCTGGTGGATCGCGGTGTGCTCGGAGTCCACCGGCACGATCTGGGCGCCGCCGGCCTGCGCCAGCGCCATCACGAGCTCGCCGCCCACCACCAGCGACTCCTTGTTGGCGAGCGCCAGGTCGATGCCCTCGCCGAGCGCGGCCACCGTCGGCCCGAGTCCCGCCGAGCCGACAAGCGCGTTGAGCACCAGCTCGGCCTCCGACTCGACGATCAGCTGCACCAGGCCCTCGGCGCCGGCCAGCACCTCCCCATCGGTCCAGGCCTCCGCGGCGCGCGCGGCGGCGTGCGGGTCGGTGAGCGCCACACGTCCGACCCCGTGCGCGGCGGCCTGCTCGAGCAGGGCCTCCCACGAACGCTGCGCCGAGAGGCCGACCAGCTCGAGCTCTCCGCTGTCCGCCACGATCTGGAGCGCCTGCACTCCGATCGAGCCGGTCGATCCCAGGACCAGCAGCCTCTTACACATACGCCGCCCAAGATAGTGTGTCGGCGTGGAGCTGGGGCCCATCCGGCTGTTCCTCGCCGACGTCGACGGCACCCTGGTCACCCACGAGAAGCTGCTCACCGACGCGTCGATCGACGCCGTGCGGCGGCTGCGCGCGCAGGGGATCCTCTTTGCGATCACCAGCGGGCGGCCGCCGCGGGGCATGGCCATGCTGATCGAGCCGCTCGAGCTCGACACGCCGATCGCGGCCTTCAACGGCGGCCTGCTCGTCGATCGCCACATGCACACGCTCGAAGAGCGCGTGCTGCCCGAGCCCCTCGTGCGCCCGATCGCCGCGCTGATCGGCTCCTTCGGGCTCGACGTGTGGATCTACCGCGGAGCCGATTGGTACGTGCCCGACCCCAACGGCGCGCACGTCGCCCGCGAGGCGTGGACGGTGAAGTTCGAGCCCGCGGTGATGGCCGGCCTCGACGGTCTCACCGACAGCGTGGCCAAGCTCGTGGGGGTCAGCGACGACCGCCAGTCTGTCTCGCAGGCGACCGCGGCGGTGCACGAGCGCTTCGGCGAGCACGTGACCGCCGCCGCCTCCCAGCCCTACTACCTCGACGTCACCCACCCCGACGCCAACAAGGGGGTGGTGGCGCAGAACCTGGCCCGGCGATACGGGCTGTCGGTCAACGAGATCGCCACGATCGGGGACATGCCCAACGACGTGTTGATGTTCGCCCATTCGGGGCTGTCGATCGCGATGGGCAACGCCGATCCGCAGGTGCGCCGCGCGGCGCGGCGGACCACCGACACCAACGACCACGACGGCCTCGCCAAGGCGGTTGAGCGCTTGATCCTGCCGCGTGGCGGCTGACCGCGACGCTCGGCCCCGGGCCGATCAGTGCGCGCTCGCGCGCTCCGACGAAGAGCGCTCTTTGGGGAGCCCGCCTCCCATGTTCGGCGTGACAGCCGCCGCCGGCGCGCCGGTGGCGGCTTCATCGGTCCCCGCCCGGCTCCTTTCGCGCTTGCGATACCAGGCGGCTCCGCCCGCGGCGAGCCCCACGACGCCCGCGGTCGCCGCGGCGGTCGCGGCCGCCGCTCCCACGCCGGCGAGCACCGCGGTGCCGAGAGCGAGCCTGGGGAGCGCGCGCCGGGTGCGCCGGTGGACGTAGAGCACCCCGGCCTGGGTCGCCGCCAACAGAAGCGCCTCGTCGATCAGACGGTCGATTCTCTTCTGCACGATTGCCTCCTTTCAGGAGCCCACGACGGGGCCATCGTACAGCAGAGTCCGAGCGCCGTCATCACCCGGTCGGGGTGATTCCCGCCCGCCTGCCCCGCCCTTCCGGTGTGCGCAACGCTGCGTCGCGCGAACATGTCCGGTATCGGTTGCGCCCCTACGTCGCGCTCGGCTGCCCGCGCCCGCGCCCGCTCCCGCGCGCGCGGGAGCGACGACGCGGCAGCACGATGCGCCAGAGGATCAGCGCCGCCAGGACGACCCCGACCCCCAGATCGACGATGTCGCTCGTGCCGGTGTGGCCGGTTAGGACCCTGGCCACGCCGTACGCCGGCAGTGCGGTGGCAAACTGATAGAGCACCGCGGCGATCGTGTTGAAGAGCAGAAACACGGCAAACCGCATGCGGCAGATCCCGGCGACGAAACACGGGATGAAGAAGCAGGCCAGCCAGCCCCACCGTTCATAGAGCGCGTGGCCCTCATCGAGCATCTTCCTGCGCCGTTCCTGACCCCGACCGGGGTGTTCCATCAACTCGACCCCCCAATGCAGGCCCACCCAGTAACCGAGCACGCCTCCGAGCACGGCGCCCGCGCACGCCACCGCGATCACGCCGTCGATCGACAGCGTTCCCTGGCTGGCCAGGATCGCCGCGGCGGTCACCGCGGCGGTGCCGATCATCGGCACGCCCGCGCCGCCCAGCACGACGAGCGCGAACAGCACGACGTAGGAGGCCACTTCGCCTTCGACAATGGCGGCGAGAACCACGGTTCACATCACGTAGGCCGCCCAGATGTAGTAGCCGACCACCGCGGTGAACAGCACCGCGTCGAGCCGGTCCAGCGCGCCGCCGTGCGCGCCGAAGAGCGTGCCGGAGTCCTTGATCGACGCGTGGCGCTTGACGTAGGACTCGAACAGGTCGCCCACCGGCGCCGCCAGCGCCACGCCCGCGCCCAGCACGAGCGCGTGGGTGCCCGGCATCCAGCTCTGGTAGCGGCTCGCGAACCACACCCCCGCCACGGCGGCGAGCATCCCGATCACGAGCCCCTCCACGGTCTTGTGCGGGGAGATCTTGCGCGCCAGCGGCCGCCGCCCGAAGAGGTGGCCGCCCAGGTAGGCGGCGGTGTCCCCCAGGAAGGTGCCCACCAGCACGTCGATCACGATGTCCCGGCCGTGGGGCAGGTCGCGCAGCAGCACCGCGTGGGCCAGCCCCAGGCCGATCCACCACACGCCCAGCATCGTGATGGTCATGCCCGCGATCGTGGGCGCGCGCTGGAGCAGCGTGAGACCGAACAGCAGCGGCACGGTGGCCGCCATCGCCAGCACGATGTCGTACTGGCCGCCGTACCGCGCCGCCAGCAGCACCCCCCCCAGCGCCAGAAAGCCCGCCAGGCGCACCGGCCGCACGCCCTCGTACATCGAGAACAGCTCGCCAATCGCCACGCCTCCCACGAGGAACACCCCCAACGTGAAGATCAGCCCGCCCTCCAGCACGATGAACAGCGCGAACGCGATCGCCGGCACCGCCACCAGCACGCGCGACCACAGCTCCGAGCGGGCGCCGCTCGGCGAGCCGCGCGGGGGGCGCGAGCGTCTCCTGGCACGCCGGGCGCTCGGGTGGAGCACGCTCATCGCCGTCCAAAGCGGCGCTGGCGCGCGCGGAACTCCGCCAGCGACTCCTCGAGCGCGCGGCGGCTGAATTCCGGCCACAGCTCCTCGCGGAAGATCAGCTCCGAGTAGGCCGACTGCCACAGCAGGTAGTTGGAGAGGCGCCGCTCGCCGCTGGTGCGGATGATCAGGTCGGGGTCGTGCATCTCCGGCGCGTAGAGGCAGGCGCGGAACTCCGCTTCGCTCTCTCCTTCGAAAGCGCGCGCGGCGTCCACGATCTCGGCACGCGCGCCGTAGTTGAACGCCACGAACAGCGTGATCCGCTCGTTGGAGTCGGTCAGCTCTTCGGCCCAGCGCATCTGCTCGACCAGCTCGGGGGGAATGCCGTGGCGGCGGCCGATGAACCGCATGCGCACCCCTTCCTCGTGGAGCTCCGGGGTTTCGGAGGCGATGCGCTCGGAGAACATGCGCATCAGTCCGCCCACCTCCTCCACGGGGCGCGACCAGTTCTCGGTGGAGAACGAGTACACGGTCAGCTCGCGGATGCCCAGCTCCGCGGCGTCGCGCAGGCGCGCCTTCACGTTGTCGGCGCCCGCGCGGTGGCCCTCGTTGACGGGCAGCTCGCGCCGGCGCGCCCAGCGGCCGTTGCCGTCGGTGATGATGGCGACGTACCGCGCCGTCGGGTGATCGTCGTCCACCCGTGCCACGGCGTCGTTCATCACACCTCGAGGATCTCCTCTTCCTTGCCCTTCAGCACCGCGTCGAGCTCGGCGATCCGCGCGTCGGTGAGCTTCTGCAGCCCCACCTCGGCGCGGTGCTC